>JAFWLZ010000015.1 GCA_017510835.1 Candidatus Saccharimonadota bacterium | reverse complement strand
TTTTCTGAAATAGGTCTTGCGGCAGCGTTTGTGCTAAGCTTCCTATTTTGGCCGTGGCGTGCAAATCTGCTAGCAGGGAATTGGTTTGAAATCGCGAAGTTCGTGATTTTTCTGATTGAATTGGTAGTGTTTTGGATTTTATTTGTATATGATGCGAAGTGGAAGGAAATGCCGACGAAGGTGCTTCTAATTGCGGGAGCGATTGGGCTGGTTTATCTTAATATCGATTGGGCGCAAGTGATTATTGCAGGGAATTTCTCGCTAAAAATGGTAATGGAGCTGATCGGAGCGATTATTATTTTGCCAGGCTTTTATTATTTCATGTATCGTGCGAGCAAAGAAAAGTGGGTTGGAAGCGGCGATGCGATTTTGTGCGTGCCACTTGCGATGATGCTCGGGAAGTTTTGGCTAGCGATGTTCTGCCTGTTTGGCTCAAATATGATTGGTTCAGTGATTATGATGCCGATTGTGGCGGCGAAAAAAGAAAAGCACGCAATGATTCCGTTTGGGCCGTTTTTGATTCTCGGATTTTTAGTCGTATTTTTCCTCCAGCACGAGATAATTAATTTTATTAGTTTCTAATATGTTTGTTTCAGATTTAATAAACGATTATCTAGAAGCGCTCGAAATTGAAGGTGGGCGGAGCCGCTACACATCGCGCAATTACGAATTGTGTTTGTCGCGTATTGTGGAGTTTAGTTATGAATATTATCCCGACAAGGAATTGAAGCCAGAGGATATCACGGAAGAGTGGCTGCGAAAATATCGGCTGTGGTTGAATCGTTTTGAAATTGAAAATTCGCATGGTAAGACTTTGTCGGTCACAACGCAGGCCTATCACCTGATTGCCTTGCGTGGTTTTCTGAAATATCTAGCTAAACGCAAAATTAAGAGTTTGGATCCGGTACTGGTGGAACTACCACGTACGCATCGACCGCAGGTGACGTTTTTACATGTGGACGAAATTGAGCGGATTTTTGCGGAAATTCCGTCTGATACGGAAACGGGTTTGCGTGATAGGGCAATAATGGAATTGCTATTTTCGTCTGGTTTGCGCGTGTCGGAGTTGATTAATTTGAATCGAGATAATGTGAATCTTAAGCGTAAAGAATTTATGGTGCGTGGAAAAGGGCAAAAAGATCGCCCGGTCTTTATTTCTGATTCAGCAGCGGAGGCGCTTGAGGATTATTTGGCGGAACGGAAAGATTCGTTGCCGGCGCTGTTTTTAAATAATTCGCGTAATACGCCGCTTGCCGGAACTTCGGGCGATTATCGTAGATTGACGCCGCGTAGTATTCAGCGGATTATTGAGAAATATGTGCGTGCGGCGGGGATTACGAAACATGTGACACCACATACTTTTCGTCATTCATTTGCGACAGATTTGTTGATGAATGGGGCGGATTTGCGTTCGGTTCAATCAATGTTGGGGCATGCGAATATTTCGACGACGCAGATTTACACGCACGTGACGGATCCGCAATTACGCGATATTCATAAAAAATTTCACTCCACGGTGTAATTTCGTAGTATTTTTGTGATATACTCACGAAAAGGAGTTTTTTAATGGCAGAGAAAAAAGATACCAAGAAAAAAATCGGTAAAGCTACAGAGAAGGTAGCAAAAGAAACTTCGCGCGAAGTAAACGCGTGGAACGTGGGATTCAATAAGGCAAATAATCCTGATGGTTTGATTCAGCGCACCTTGATTATCTTTAAGCCGGATGCAGTGCAGCGCGGTATCGTCGGCGAGATTCTTTCTCGTTTTGAACGTGTTGGTCTCAAGATTGTCGCAACGAAGATGGTGAACCCAGATAAAGATCATTATTATCATCACTATGAGAGCATCTCAAAGATGGTTTCTCGTCGTGGTCAGAAAGCATTTGATCTCGTGGTTGGCTTCATGACTTCTGGCCCAGTAATTGCGATGGTACTTGAGGGCGTCGAGGCAATTCCAGTTGTACGCAAGATTGTCGGTTCGACTGAACCAATGGCGGCTGATATGGGTACGATTCGTGGTGATTATGCGCATGTTTCCTTTGGCTACGCAGATGCACGTGATGAAGGTGTTGCAAACTTGATTCATGCTTCTGGCAATGTTGTTGAGGCAGAGCAGGAAGTTTCTTACTGGTTTAAGCCAGAGGAGATTCAGATTTACAAGACTTTGTCTGAGCGCTTTACTAGATAAAGGCATTGAAAAAGGAGGACCTCTGGTTCTCCTTTTTTGTTTTTTGCAGATGGAACTGTATAAATATTATTTTTGGGCGTATAGTGATTTCTGAACTGTATAAAGACTGTATAAAAATCAGAGATGGTATAATATAGGGGTGTGGCCCAGTAGCTCAATGGATAGAGCGGCTCCGTCCTAAGGAGAAGGTTGTGCGTTCGACTCGCGCCTGGGCTACCAGGAAACGGACCTTTTTCTTAGAAAGAAAAAGTTCGACAAAAAGAATTGATTGCGAAAAACGAGTTACGCACATGTCGCAACTCGTTTTTTGATTATGATATGGCGCATGTTGTGGTATAGATGGGCGCATGCATTCTTGGTATTTAACCACGAAAGTAAATTTGCCTTAACTGGTTAACCGGGTTGGGCAGGTTGGACAGGTTGAATAAGCAAACTATTGTAGCGTATGATTAGTCGCCTTCAGCCGCCAGTCTAAATAGTTTGTTTCTTGACAACGTTGGCTGAAATAATTTAAAATAAACATAACAATTTTGCAAAATAAAAAAGGTCAAAAAATGAAGCGTTTCAAGAATCTTTCGCTGAAGAAAAAGCGAACTCTCGCCATTGCAGGTGTATCGGTATTATGTTTGGTTATTGTGGGCACTATTGCCTTCAATCAAGATTCTATATTTTTCAACAATCTCTTTAAACTCGCTGATGATAATGTAGAGTTTGTCGAGACTTTTGATTCTCCTGATGATTGGCAACCATGCCAAGAAATAGATAAGACCGCTATTGCAACCAACAAGAACGCTACTCCTCGCTACGTAAGAATGAAGATCAATGAATACTGGCGCACAAAAGACACCACTACTCCAAGTACTGACCATGAAACGACTGACCTACCACTCACTTGGAACGATTCAGGCACAGATAAACACTATGCTGTAATAAATACCCAGAACGACGACAAATGGGAACTAAAGAATGATGGCTGGTATTACTACAAAACTACCCTAGCTCAAAACGAATCTACCCTCTCGCTCCTCAAATCCGTCACCTTTAACTGTGAAGTAAATACTGCTGGCGAAATCCGCTACAGTGCTGACGGTAAAGCTGGCGAATCTGTTCCGACTGAATACGCTGATGCGACCTATCATCTTTATATTACTTTCCAGATGAGCGATGAGTCTCTAGCAACAAGGATGCGTCTTTACGATCAGGTAGCGAGTGAGACTCAAGGACTCGATACAAATGTTCGATTATACGAGACAACTTCGAAAGACTACGATTGGCTAGATCCTACTGGTTCTGGTTATTATGGTGTAACTTCTGCGTATGAAGATGGCGTGTTTACTTATCAGGAAAAGGCAGGTTTAGAACATCCAGTTTATTATTATCGTGGAATGCCGCGAAATAATTTCGTAAAGCTCGCTAACTATTGCTGGAGAATTGTTCGTACGACTGAGACAGGCGGAACAAAGATCATATATGCCGGGGAAGTGAAAGACGGCGGTCGATGCGGCGAAGGGTACAACTATAACGATCAGTACGAAATGAGTATTAGTTATACGCCGTTTGCTAATTATATGAAGACATCTAGCGCTGAGGATAGTGCGGCGGCTTCTACGGGATATATGTATGATCCAGAATTCGTCGTGAATGGTTATGATGAAAGTGGTCAATATATTCCTGGCTCGGAAAGACCTTGGGATGATACTTTGGGCGAATCAGTTAAAAGACGAAAAAACATAGAAGGCATGGTCGCTAGTAAAGGTATAACATATGAAAGCGGTAGATATTTTTTGACTGGAGACAAAACCGTAATAGAAAGTAGTGATTACGTCAATGCAATCGGAAATAGTGATCGTTATCGTTATACTTGTTGGAGCACAGACGCAAATGCTCAGTGCGAAAAGGCTGCTCTGATTATCGTAGGGGATAGCCTTTATGTCGATATGATTAATGGCGATATGCAAAAAGAAACGCTTGATCGCGTTTTTTCGAATAAGTTTGATTCGAAGCTAAAGGAGTCGATCGATTCGTTCTATGAGCAAAATCTCACTTCCGTTAGTGCTGTTTTCGAAGATACGATTTGGTGTAACGACCGCACTATTACGTCCGGTCCATATATTATGAATGGCACTGGCGTATCGGGCCCGACTACATTTAGTTTTATGAATAGATTTTCTACACGCGCACGTCCGAAATTAGATTGTGATCGTCCGCTCGATAGGTTTACGGTGAGCGATCAAAATGGAAATGGAGATTTGAAATACCCAATCGCTACAATAACGGCCGATGAAGCAATCTTGGCAGGGCTTCCTCAATCGGACAGCGATAGCCTCTCTGTTTTAACATATCTCAGTGATCCGTTTGCGCCTGGTACGAACTATAGTATTACGATGACGCCATTTGACATAGTTGCGACTGGAGGAAATGGAAGCGAGGAAGGGCATGTAGTCAATTTGTCTTCCAGTTGGAGATCGCGCTTTTTCTTCAGGCGTTCTGGTATGACTACTGAAAATTATCGACCGATGGTTTCGGTGAAATATGATACTTATATAGCTAGCGGTAATGGCACGGCGGCGAACCCATATACGCTCGAGTGGTAGTCGAGCGGCGCTCATGCTAAAATATAGATATGGAATTTGAAGGACAACGCGAGAGCGAGGAAGTAATCTACGTCTTTCGACGTCACTCATTAGCGGCAATAAAAGGTATTTTGTGGTTATTATTGATGGTGGGGTTAGGGATTATCCCGATGCTTGTATGGCGCGAGAACGGGCAAATGTTCTTCGTGTGGCTAGTATTTATCGGTGTAGGCTTGCTTGGTGCGGCTTATAGCTGGATGCTGTGGTATTTTAGTTTTTATATTGTGACGAATGAGCGCCTACGTCAGACAAGGCAAAAAGGCTTGTTTAAAAAGAGCGTAGTGGACCTTGAATTGTCAAACATACAGAATATGAGCTACGGCGTAAATGGGATGTTTGCGACGATGTTTGACTACGGTTCGATATTGATTCAGACAGAGGCGGGTGACCTAGTAATAAGCATGGTTAGCCACCCTGAAACAGTGTATAATGAATTAGAGAATACTTGGCATGATAAAAGGTAAGAAGAAAAAAACTAAAGCAATAACCCAACAAAACCTCGAGGAGAGCCGCGAGGAAATATTGGCGAAGGGTAAAAAGTTTCGTTATCCATTTCAGTATGCGAAGCATCGCTTAGTGATTATTACGATTTTGATTTCTGTAGTCGCATTGGCGGCTTTCGGTGTGGTTGGTTGGATTCAGCTATACAAAGTTCAGAACACTAGTGAGGTAATGTATCGTTTTACGCGTGCATTTGCTTTGCCGGTGGCAAAGATTGACGGCGTAAGTGTGCGTTATAGTGATTATTTGATGCTTTATAGGAGTAGTATTAAATCGATTGAGCGGCAGCAGGGAGCTTTGGATAATTCTGAGGACTCGAGCCGTTTGCGCGATTATTATAAGCGCCAGGCGCTAACGAGTGCGGAAGAGTATAGCTATGCTTTGTCGAAGCTCGAGGAAATGGGGAAGACTGTATCAGGCGAAGAGATTGATGAGGTGATTAACGAGCATAAGACAATTGATGGCGAGGTGCGTAGCGATTCAGCCTTTAGCGGAATTGTGCGTGATAATTTCGGTTTGAGCCTTGATGATTATAAGCGCATGATAAAACTGTCGCTTGCAAAGAGGGATTATTCAGTTGAGATTGATTCTCGGGCAAAGTCGTTGGTTGATGATATTAAGAAGAAGCTCGAAGGCGAGAAAGACTTAGCGAAGGTTGCTGAAAGTTATAAGGAAAATGATATCTTTAGCTTTGAATCTCTATCTGAGACAGTAGATGCAACGAACCTTGATTCTGGTCGCGCAGCAAAAGCAATGTCATTAAAAGATGTTGGCGATGTCTCCGATGCGTTTATTTCAAAGAATGGTGATGGCTATTATTTCGTGAAGCTGACGGCGCGCGAAGGGAATAAGGTGAAATATGATTCAATCTGGGTGCGCTTTACGGAATTTGACAAAAAAATGCAGTCGATTCGCAACGATAATAAGATTGATGAATACATTGAAGTAGAGGCTGGCGACGAATCAAAAGAAGAAGAGCCGACCGAAAAAGAAGAAATCAAAGAATAGTTTTTAGATTTTTCTGAAAGCATAGAGCGCGATTGAGGCGGCGACGCCGAGATTGAGGCTGTCGACAAAATCAGTTTGCGGAATAAAGACCGGTGTAGTGCCGGTTTTTTCGCAAAAATCTTCTGGGAGACCGGCCGCTTCGTTGCCGAAGACGAGGTCGGGCTGCGACCCGTCTTGTTTGTAGTGGGATGCGATTTCGTCTAATGTGACGGCGTTCTCGTCGAGAATGAAAGCAAGGCTGTTCGAGGTAAGATTTAATTCGTCAATACTATCTACTGTTTTGATGTCGAGATGAAACAATGCGCCCATTGAAGCGCGGATTACTTTCGGATCATAGGGGTCGACGGCTGGATTTACGATTGCGATTTGGCCGTAGCCAAACGCGGCGGCGCTGCGCATGATAGTGCCAAGATTACCGGCGTCAGATGGGTTAACTAGAACTATCTTTGGGCTGTTCTTAGGATTGTCGAGTTGTAAATTTTTAATAAACTCTGCGATTAAGAGGCAATTATCTTTAGTGCCAAGAATATTGAAGGCTTTGGTGGATTCAATTATTTCGATATTGCGCTGTTTGAGGTCGTTAATGATTTTGATTAAATCTTCGCCGTGTTTTTCGGCAGGGCGGAGAAAAACGCGTGTGATGGTTTTTGGGTGAGTTTTTAGCAGCTCAGCAACAAGAGTTGCTCCAAAAGCGTAGCTTACTTCAGAATCACGTTTGTATCTCTGTAATTTCATGATTCCATTATAACAGACGTGGTATAATTAGGACATTGCGGGTATCGTATAGCGGCTATTATGTTTGCTTCCCAAGCAAGAGATGAGGGTCCGACTCCCTCTACCCGCACCAATAAAAATAACGCCTTGCGGCGTATTTTTTTGTAATGGCGGGCCCGACGCGACTCGAACGCGCGACCTCCTCCGTGACAGGGAGGCGCTCTAACCAACTGAGCTACGAGCCCTTACCTGGATTATTATATAGGAATATGACGCAAAAATCAAGCGATTTTATGATATAATAGGTCCATGCCGTTGTAGCTCAGCTGGCAGAGCAGCTCATTCGTAACGAGCAGGTCGCTGGTTCGATCCCAGTCAACGGCTCCAGAATACAAAAAAGGACCAATTTACGGTCGTTTTTTGTTTGGGTCTTGATTTTTAAATTTGCTTATGTTAATATGGCTGTATAAAAGGTCAAAACATGAAGAGAATCAAACAAAAATCGAATAAAAAATTCTTGTTTGCAACCCCGGTTGTAATTGTATTAGCGTTAGCAATTGCTGGTGGCATTTCATTTGTCGTTTTCGCAATTAGCCGCAATGAATCTATTATTGATAATAGTGCAAAGATCGCAACAAGTGGTGTTTCGATTGTCGAAAATTCTGACCCAGGTTTCGGTAAAAAAGAAATTTCTTTCTATAACAATGCAGATACGAACAGCCCAGTTCTTCTAAGGATTGGCTATAGTGAAACTTGGACTGATAACGATGGTAATGTTATCAGCAACCTAGGAGGCAACAGTGCGAATGTAGTTACGAAAAACTGGACGAATGATTTCGTGCAACGTTTCGTAGATGGGCATGATGGTTGGTATTATTATGATCGTACTTTGGCTCCACTTGGCACTGTCCAGGTTCTCTCATCGATTGCACTTTCTGACCAGTCTTATAATGTATATAATTATGATTTGTCATTCCGTTTTGAAGCGGTACAAGCTGATGCTGCAGCAGCACTTGAGCTCTGGGGTAAGACTGTTACGGTGGAGAACGGGGAAGCGACGTGGCAGCTCTAAAAATTATAGTACGAATCTTAAGCTATATTTGCTATGCGATTATTGGCATTTATGCTTTGATTTGTTTGCCAATGGTTGCAGGCAATAAGCCGGTTGTCGTTCTTTCCGGCTCGATGCGTCCTACTTATGAGGTTGGTACAATTATTTACTATAAATCTGTTCCAAAGGAAGAGATTCGCGATAATGACATTATAACCTATGAAATGAAAGGTACACTTGTCACGCACCGCGTGAAAAAGATCGTAAACGGTGAATTTGTTACCCAAGGTGATGCAAATAATATCGAGGATGGTAAGGCAGTCCCTTATGAATCCGTTCAAGGGAAGGTCGGCGGCCTTGCGATCCCGATTCTCGGTTTCGGCGTGCAATTCATAAATGAGCACATTTGGGTATTTGTAATATTAATAGCTATTTTAGTCGCAGAATTCTTGCTATCTAATATAAAAAGTGATAAGATAAGCGTAAGCGAGAAAGGTCGCGGGCATGAAAAAGATGAATAGGACCTAGCTCATTAAAGATAAACAAGTAAATTAAACATATTATAAAGAAAGGGAATAATATGAAGAATAAAAAACCTATTATCGCTCTCGGTGCGCTGGCAGTAGTTGGTTTGATTGCTGGCACGATTGCGTACTTCACGAGTGAAGTAACATTTGATAACGAATTTAAGACCGCTATCTATAAAACAAAGTCGACTGAGACCTTCAACAGTCCATCAAACTGGACCCCAGGCGACAATACCGAGAAGACGGTTGTCACGAAGAACGAAGGTAACGTTAAGGTTGCTGTTCGTACTTCTATTAGCCAGAACTGGTATGGTGAGGGCTATCGTGACGATATGACTGATCAAGAAAAAGCAGCGCTTTTGATCGATCCAAGCAATATTCCAGCGAATGCTGTTATCATCCATTACACCACTCCACAAACTGGTGATTGGGATTGGATTGCTCATACTGATGGAAAGTGGTACTACAAGACTGCACTTGCTCCAAATGATACAACTTCGAGCTTCATCAGCAGCGTTGAGTTGAATCCAGATGTTCCTGTACATAGCGTTTGTGATAATCAAGGTACTTCTACTGTCGTAGATGGTCATACTGTTACGACTAAGACTTGTACGACTAGCATTGCTAATGCGGCAGGTACCGCTGGTCTTGGCAAAGCAACCTATGTCTTAACAATCACGGTTGAAACTGTTCAGTACGACCAGTACGCCAATGTCTGGGATACTGCCCCAACCATTACTGATAACTAATAAAAAGACTAAAAATAAAAAGAGGGAGATTCGCAATGAAAAAGATAATAGCAGCAATACTTGCAAGTATCTTCATTGCGGCTCCCGCTTTTGCTGCCGGTAATGTCGTATATATTTACGAAGCCGATGGCAAAATCTACTATGACAGCGAACGATTCGATGATCGATTTATGATCCATGAGAATATGGTTCCGGGCGGGCAGACCTACACCGATGTTCTCACGGTCGAAAATGGCACATCGAAGGGTTATGATATCTATTTTAAGATTTCAGCAGAGAATAACTCGGCGAAAGCAGATAATCTTATTGAGCATATTGAGATGAAGATTTATCTCGATGGAGATTTGTTCTATGATGGTAAAGCGCGTGGTCTTGATTATCGCTCTCAGGGCGTTGATTTATCTGACGCCGTAAAGATTGGTACTTTCAACCCTGGCGACTCAAAGGAGATGCGTGTAGAGACTTATCTTGATACGGCTTATGACGATATTAATAACCCTGATACTTCTTTGACGCATTGGCATTTCTATGTAACCGATCCATTTGATCCTGATCCGGGTCCTGGTCCTGAGCCTGAACCGACGCCGACACCTGATGAGCCGGTTGTGCCGGAAGAAATCGTTCCGAACCCTCGGACGAATGATGAGTTCACGCCTTGGTTCTTAGTACTACTTGGCGCATCCCTAGCATTATTCCTCTTAATCACGATTCGCGAACGCGTAGAGCATAAGAAAAGGGCTCGTTAATAAGATATTAAAAAATACCCCTTGATGAGGGGTATTTTTTAAGTTTTTAGCTTTTATCTAGTTTCGGTTTGCCGAATCCGCGTGGAGCGCGCATTTGTGGGTGGCCTTGTTGTGGTCCTTGCACCTGCATTTGCGAGCCTTGTGGCGCTTCGTTTGGCTTGCCGTTGATGGCGTTTGCGATAAGGACGTCAGCGACGACGAATGCGGCTGCTAGAAGGATGCTACTTAAGATAAAGACGAGGGCTTTATCGCTGTTTGATAGGGTTTCTTTGAAACTCTTTTTATTGAAGCCGCTCATAATGAGGTAAATAATCAAAAGTGAAGCGGCGATTGCTTCAACGCTAAAGAGGATGATTTGAGTTGTCTGGTCATTGCTACCTGGTGCTGGTGCTTGACCTTGCGGTTGTGGTTCTAGCCCGCCTGGAAGGCGATCGGCGCGTTCTGGGCGGACCATTTTTTCTGAATCTGTAGATTCTTCGTCTTTTTCGGACTCTTTGTTAGATTCCTCTTCATTAATCTCTTCGTCTTCAATTACACCTGGACGGATTTGCTTTTGAGCTTGCGGCCCTTCCATAGCGTTGAACTGGATTGAGCCAGTATTTCTAGTGCTGGCAATCGTGAAGGCGGCTGCTGCGCCTAGAGCAACGATTGCAATGATCATAATAATATTTTTTGGGAGACGATAATTATCGCCGGTTTTAGTGTTGGGTGATTCTTTTTGCATACAGATCTCCTTTCTAGCACATATTTTATTCATGAAACATAAAATGAAGCTGAAAAACCGCAAATTATTTATGCATTTTTTACATATTTAAGGGGAAATGGTATAATTGTAATGTTAAAACATGAAGGAATTAGCAGAAGATTTTAAGGCTATTGCGAAAAAGGACCGCAGCTTGTTTATATGGATGGCGGTGAACTTTTTGCTGAGTCTTTGGCTATTCTTGATTCCTTTGTTCAATCTTAATTCGGGCCGTGCGAAGATTTGGGCACGCTATTCTGATATCGATAACGGTTATGCGCAGAGCGATTGGTGGTATTTACTTGGTTTTTCGCTAATTGCGATTGCGATGGGTATTGGACATACTTTGCTTGCAGCTAGACTATGGACGAAGCGCGGTAAAGATTTGGCACGGTTATTCTTGTTTATCTCAATGATAATTTTAGTTGTGGGGATTCGGTTCTTACTGAATATTATCGGGGAAGGCTAGAATGTCGAAAGTTATAGAGCTGCCGAGTGGGAAGCGTACGCTGAAATATAGATTTTTTGAAATGCTGCCAGCCACTCTGAGCTATATGATGTTGGCGCTTTTGATTATCTTGTCGATTTTGTCGCCAGTAGCGGCTTCGGTCTATTTGCTCACGATCGTGATCGTGAACCTCGTGAAGGCGGTTGGGATTGCGGTGCGCACGGTACAGGGCTATAAATTGCTTAAAAAAGGCGTGAAGGTTGATTGGAGCAAGCGTCTGAATGATCTTGAGAACGCGGCGGATAGTTATGATAGGCTTGCTGGTACAAAAAGTCATGCGTACGGGTACGAGCAACATCTGCGCAACCTTTGTATGGTTGCTGCGGCGGAACCAGGTTATTTCCCGAAGCCGAGCCAAGTGTATCACGCGGTGATTGTAACGATGTATAATGAGACGCTTGATGTTTTAACGCCGACTTTAGAGTCCGTGGTTGATACGACTTTCCCGAAGGAGAGAATGATTCTAGTCTTGGCCTACGAAGAGCGCGGTGGCGAAGCGGCAGAAGAGGTCGCCAAGACGCTTGAGAAGAATTTTAAGAAGAAATTCGGTTCCTTTATCTTGGCGAAGCATCCTGATGGAATAAAGGGAGAAGTTGTTGGTAAGGGTGGTAATATTACGAACGCTGGTAGGGTTCTAAAGAAGTATGTACGCGAGAAGGGCTTGCGCTATAGCGATGTGATTGTGACGACGCTCGATAGCGACAATAGACCGCATAAAACATATTTCGATCAGGTGGCATACGAATATATTGTGCATGAGGATAGGAAGCGCTTGAGTTATCAGCCGGTGTCGCTGTTTACGAATAATATTTGGGATGCGCCAGCGGTGACGCGTGTGGTGGCGTCGATGAACTCGTTCTGGAATATTATTTCAGCGATGCGTCCGCATACTTTGCGTAACTTTGCTTCACACTCGCAGCCGCTTGACGCTTTGGTCGAGATGAATTTCTGGAGCGTACGTACGATTGTTGAAGATGGGCATCAATATTGGCGCTCACTACTGTATTTTGATGGAAATTATGAAGTGTTGCCGATTCGTGCGCCGATTTATCAAGATGCGGTGCTTTCGGATACGCTGTTTAAGACTTTGAAGGCGCAGTGGGTCCAGCTTCGCCGTTGGGACTATGGTGCGAGTGATGTGGCTTATGTCGGTGATTATATGTGCTCGAAGAAGAGGACGATTCCGCTCTATTCCTTATTGCCAAAATTCATCCGCTTGCTCGATGGGCATGTGACACTGGCAGCAGTTGCGCCAATTATTGCTTTTGGAGGTTGGGTGCCATTGATCTTTAATGCGCAGTCTCGTGATTTGATTTCGCATAATCTGCCAGTAGTCGTGGGCTACGTAGAAATGGTGGCGACACTTGGTATATTTATTTCGTTAATTTTATCAATTAAGATGTTACCGCCAAAGCCAAAAAAATATCGTAAGGCGCGTCATGCCATGATGGTATTTCAGTGGGTTTTGGCGCCGATTATTTCTATTTTGTATTCGTCTTTGTGTGCATTTTATTCGCAGACGAGGCTTGCGACAGGGCTTTATATGGAGAAGTTCGACGTTACCGATAAGGCGGTGAAAAAGTGATATTATGACACTATTCTAAAAAAGTGCATAAAATATTGAACTTATGCTTCGCAGATTGTTGAATCTGCGATATTTTATTTTCAGAACAAATTGGAGGTAAATATGAAGGGGCCCTGAGCGATTTTTTTGTTGCCTAAAAAAGTAATAATTATAGGAGTTATATGAGGAAGATTTTGGTAAGCACCGCGGCAGTTGTGGCGCTGGCGGCGGCAGTGATTTTTGTGCCACGAGTATCGGCGGAAACTGGTGTTGCGCAGTTATCGCCAAACGGAACAATTTCGATTCCGATTACGAGAAAAGTTACGAATGTTTATGGTAAGACAAGCATGCGCGTAAATTACAAGATAACGGAGAAAGAGGGAAATCCGGCGCCGATTGGTGGATTGCAGGTGGGTACTTCGATTGGGATTAATAAGTATGCAGATGGCAATAATAGCGTGTCTGGCGATTGTAAGTTGTCGTTGCAGTATCTGCGTTTTTCGAAAGTCGGTAATTATGCGCTGACAATTGAGGAAACTGGCGTAAGTGATCCGGTGAATTTTATGCAAGATACGGAGAACAAATACGATGTATTCTTTACGGTTTCGAATGTGCTAGATAGCAATCAGATGCCGACTGGCGAGTTGCAGGTTGAATTAATGAATCAGTTGTATAGCTACAAAGACGATGCGAAGGTACCGCTTAGTGCGAACTTTGAAGCCCCAGCAATTCGAACCTATGTATCTTTGACGAACCAAGTGAAAGGCGCGGGCGCAGATTCAGACAAGTACTTTAAGTATGCTGTGACGATGACTGGAGTGGGCGAGCGTGCAGAAATTGAGATTACTGGTCAGGATAATCAGATAGAATATGATGGCGAGACGATTTCGGCAAATAATAAGTATGTTTCGACTGGCGGTGAGGACACATTTTACGTATATCTAAAGCATGGTCAGACGGCGACGATCGGTCTAAAGAATACAAAAGACGGAGAGGCGATGCAATTGCCGGCTGGGTTTAGCTATAAGATTGAGAAAGTTAATGTCGATGATGGCTATGCAGTCACGATGGATGGGGAAAGTGTTTCGGAAAGTACAAAGACGGCTCATGCGACGAGTGCTGATGACTTTGCGTCTGCGAATACCACGACGATCGTAAATAGTAAGGATAGTACGGTAAATACGGGCGTATTCACTGAAGCTTGGCCGTATTTGATCGTAGCGGCGTTTGGTTTGAGTGGTTTTGTGATTACTAGAAGAATCATGAGAAGCGTATAATGAATCATTTTATAGCTCCTAGGCGGCGCCATTTGCGTCGCCTAGGGAAAATGCTAGGTATGGTGGCGGGAGCGATGATTGCGATTTTTGGCTTGAGTATGTATTTTTTGACGGATACGGGCGCATTTGAGACGGAAGCTGAGGAGCTGACTGGTCTGCGTGAGAAAGTTGATCGAGATGTATTTGAATGGAGCGCTGGTCAGGTGGCGTGGCTAAGAATTAGCGATACACATATTGATTATCCGGTGATGCAGGCGAGAGATAACGAGTGGTATTTGTCGCATGATTTTCTTGGTCGGGAAGCGCCGGAAGGCGCGGTGTTTTTAGATTATCGGAACAGTTTCGAGGATAGAGTTGCAATTATATATGGGCATCGGATGAATGGGGATTTGATGTTTTCGGATGTGGCAAAATATCGGGATGACGATTATTTTAGATCACATATTGATGGTGAGCTGATTTTGCGCGGCGGAATGAGATTGAAATTGCAGGTCATTGATTTTCGAGAGATTGATGCTTCGGATAAATTATATCGAGAGTTTGTTCTAGATGATTACGATGAGCCGGTAATTGTGTTGTCGACCTGCGATCGAGCAGAGCATGAGAAGAGGGATGTGCTGATTCTACAAAAAAAGACCTAAAGGTCTTTCCTGTAGAATTGGTGGAGTGTAGGAGATATATCGTTCGCTACGCTTGCGACATAACAGGGCGTCGCCTCGGAAAAGTCGAAACACGAGTGTTTCTTTTTTCGCTCGGCTCCTACTATTACCGAACTCTTCGAGTTCTCATCTCCTGCATTGTTCAATAAAAATATGACCAAACGGTCATCTTTTTATTGAATGGTGGAGTGTAGGAGATTCGAACTCCTGACCTATTGATTGCGAACCAATCGCTCTACCAACTGAGCTAACACCCCATGGCTAGGTATTATTATAGCACGAGTGGCGATTTTGATTAAAACATAAGCGAAATAGGGTAGAATATAATCAGATGTTGGCACTAAATTTAGTAATGCTAATAATCGGTTTGGTCGCCCTTGTGAAAGCGTCGGATGTTTTTGTCGACGCGGCCTCTTCGTTTGCGACACGGATGCGTGTGCCAAAGATGCTAGTAGCTTTGACGATTGCAGCATTTGGAACTTGTGCGCCAGAGCTTGCGATTTCGTTTACTTCGATTGCGACAAAAAATGTTGACATGACGCTAGCGAATGTGATTGGTTCATGTATTGTAAATATCTTGCTGATTGTCGGAGTTGCGACAATCGTTAAGCCGATCGAAGTAAAAGAGCAAACAGTGAAGCGGGAACTGCCGCTTCTGGTTTTGGTGTCAGCGGCGTTTTTCTTTGTGCTAAATGATTCGATTTTCTTTGGACGAAACAATGGCTTGGGGCGCTGGGATGCGGTCGTGCTGTTGGCTTTGTTTGGGTTATTTATGTTGTATATTTTCTTTGCGGTGCATGTGAAGAAAGTGCGGCGTGGACGTTTGCCGAAGACGAAATATACGACAGGCTATTCAATAGTCTATATAGTTTTAAGTTTAGTTACGATTGCGTTGGCGGCGAATATTGTTGTCGATAATGCGGTTGCAGTTGCAGGTGAAATTGGGATTTCGCAGAAGATTATCGCGATGACGGCGATTGTGATTGGAACTTCATTGCCAGAATTGACGATGACAGTTGGAGCAGCAAAGAAGGGAGAATTCGATCTTGCGGTCGGAAATATTATTGGAACGAATATCTTCAATATCTGCATTGTGCTTGGGCTTCCGACATTGATTTTTGGCGGCTTCGAATCGGGCGCATTTGGAATAATCGATACACTAGTAGTTTTGGTTGCGGCGGTTGCATATTATATCTTCGGTAGAAGTAGTAGGAAGTTGACGCGAAAAGAGGGGATTTTCATGGTTGTTTTATTCGCGATGTATTATATCTATGTTCTAGTAGCATGAGAAAAGCCCCCGCTTAGGCGAGAGCTTTGAGCTGGTCAGTGATAAGTTCATATAAATGCCGATATACGCGAGATGAAGGGATGCGTTTGATAACTTCATGTCTGGCATGTTCAAGAGTGTAACCGTTATATGCTTCGAGCATACGTAGATCATTGAAGTCGTCGCCGATTGTAATAATTCTATCGTCCGGATTACGAACACGGAGCATATTAAGTAAGTAATCGAGTGCGGACTTTTTGTCGGTGCCGGCGCAATTCACTTCAAGCGTATTAAGCAGATCGTCGCTAATCCAATCTAAGCGTGTGTCATGGTTTCCAACGACGTTTGGATAAACGATACATTGAAGTTTTTTGCTGAATTTTGCCTCAATGAGGGTCTCGATCTTTTTGCAATCTTCGAGGTACTTGAACCACATGCGGAATTTACAGCAACCTGGCTTAATATAGTTTAATTCGCGACTGCCGTAATAGCTGATTGTCGCATACTCGCCGTGCAGATGTTGCTCGAGCAGGGCATCTTTGAATTTTTCGATGAGTGGCTCCATCATGCGATCGGAGCGAACTTTTTCGCCGCGTGACGAAATGACTGTTGCGCCATCGTTTAAGATAAGGAAATCAGCATAGTCGGCATAGTTGTGCATTTCGAGTGTAATACTTGGCAGGCTACGGCCGGATGCGATAATAAACAGATTGCCTTTTTCGCGCCAACGCTTAATCGCCTGTAAATTCTCTGTAGTAATATGCGGATTTCCATGCTCCATAATCGTAAAATCAAAATCACTGACTAGTATTTTAGTGTTATTTGTAAGGTACATATCTCCCACCTCCTATTCGATATATTATAGCATCTTTTTGGCGTTTTTCAAGGAGTATAATTGGGGTATGAAGATATATCTCGTGAGGCATGGACAAACAGATTGGAACGTGCAGATGATGGCGCAAGGGCAGACTGATATTCCGCTAAATCAAACCGGTATTGAGCAGGCAGAGACTTTGCGGGATAGGGTGCGAGATTATGATTTTGATATTTGCTATTGCTCGCCGCTCGTGCGCGCAGTAAAGACGGCGGAAATTGTTGTTGATGGGCGATGCAAAGTCGTGAAAGATAAATTATTGATTGAGCGTGGTTTTGGTAAATATGAGGGGACGACGCCGACGGATGATTGGCTGAAGTATTGGCGTTTAGATTACCACGATGACGAGATGGGGATGGAGCCGCTGACGGCAGTGTTTGAGCGGAGCAGAGAATTCTTTGAGAAAATAAAGAAAAATCATCCAGCCGATGCGAAAATTTTGGTAGTTGGGCACGGTGGGATGTTGAAGACTTTGCATTATAATATTGTCGGCTATGATCAGAATACGGACTTCATGAATGTGCATTTTAAAAATGGCGATATTTGGGAGTATGAAGTATGAATACGAAAGCGGCGCAGAAGCGCGTGATAGAGAATAAGATCAAGCACAATTTCAACACGACCGATGTGAATTTTGAGTTTTGTTTATTGTATGGCGAAGTGGCGGAGGCCTATGAGGCTTGGCTGAAAGGGGAAGGGGATTTAGGCTCGGAACTCGCAGATGTTGGGATTTATTTATTGGGCTTGTCGGAAATATTTGGAATTAACCTTGGCGGAGAGATCGAGAAAAAGATGGCGATAAATGAGAAACGAGTCTATAAGCCGGGCGCTAATGGCGTCTTAGTCAAGGAAACAAAATAAAATCCTTAGTGATTTGAGCATTTAGTATAAACCGAATACTGATTATCGAGCATATAGACAACTATGTCGTCGTGGTTGTCGTTGCTGAAGTTTGTCCAATGGACCGCACCGTCAAGCGGGGGACCTAATGCATGGCTCTTAGTGATTTGGCCACATCCGCTTGATGAGATTTTATCTACAATGTCTTGCAATTCCGATTCGGTGATTGCTCGGAAATATTCGCTATCGCTATATACCTTTTTAATAATCGCTCTGTTTGCTTCTATTTCGGATTTTGCTCCTGTGACTTTATAGTCAGTGTAGCCGCCATCATACCCATCTGACGAAATGTCAACGTTTATACTGTCTGACGAAATGTCAACGTTTATACTGTTTTCCTTTATTTGTGGTATAAGAATGATACTAATAATAGCGATTATCACTATCGCGACAATACCGCCTATAAAGATTATTATCTTGTTCGTAGGTTTGCGGTGTTTTTTATCCATAAGTATATTATAGCATCAAAGAGCTTATGGTTGGTCACGAGGAGCAGTGGCTCCTGATGGGCTTAAGCATAATTCAGGCCGATATTCTCGATAGCTTGGGCTAAACAGAGTATAATCAGATTACGATGGTGTATTTGGATTATGCGGCAACCAGCCCGCTTTTACCGGAGGCAATTGAAGCTATGCATGAAGCAGAGCAGAAGT
>JAFWLZ010000014.1 GCA_017510835.1 Candidatus Saccharimonadota bacterium | reverse complement strand
TATCCGTCTTTTTCGACAGATTTAGTCTGAGTCACCGTACATGGGCCGGCTTGAAGGATAGTTACAGGGGTAACTACACCGTCATCACCGATGATCTGGGTCATACCAATCTTGGTGCCGAGGATGATTTTCATCTGTGGGTGTCCTTTCCCATTAAAATCATTTGGCTTATGAGTGGTATCCACGCCTGCGCGGTCATGGACCTTACCTCTTGCGCCAAAGTGACGTTTATTTGATAATATACCTCGGTATTATATCACGGATTACCCGTGGATGT
Organism: Candidatus Saccharimonadota bacterium; assembly: GCA_017510835.1. GTDB lineage: Bacteria > Patescibacteriota > Saccharimonadia > Saccharimonadales > Saccharimonadaceae > UBA2834. The sequence continues at coordinate 6,039 of JAFWLZ010000014.1, read as the reverse complement.
CAAACATTTTCTCGAGATTACTTCAGTCCTCCTTCTTCGAGAAAAGCGTTCCATATGAAGAACCCAAAAATCAAGCGACAAACTAAGCCGTAAGCTAATAAAATAATTGCCAGCTTTTTATAATAAGCAATCGCGTTATCTTCGCTAGGTAGACGAATTTCGCTATAGTTTTCAGGATTGACCATAACGGGGGTCCATTGTTTGCCCATCGGGCATTCCAGTCCGACTTTTTCATTTGCTATCGATTCAATTTTAGCCTCAACGGTTGTATTTCTAACTTTAACCTTATAGGTATATTCATATTCCCAGCCGCTCAGTTTATTTCTTGTCTTTGTGCGGCTCACATATTTTGCCTCTCCTGAAACGGTGAAGTATTTTTTACGCTTTTTGAAACTAATCATTTTGATTAGTCCGCGGAGACCAATCACGAAAAAGATGCCGAAAAACAGATTAAAACCAAGATAAACTACTAAATAGACAAACTTCATACCTATTCATTATACTTCTGATATTGAAAAAGCGATAAAAAATAGCCGCCTGATTGAAGGGACGGCTATTTTTATTATTACATCTTAATTTCAGCATCAACACCTGCTGGAAGCGAGAGATTCTGAAGTGCATCAATCGTTTTTGGCGTAGCGTTGATAACGTCGATAAGGCGCTTATGAACCTTCATTTCAAAAGCTTCACCACCGGTCTTGTAGACATTTTTACGAGGAAAATCCCTTTTCTTTGTGCTTATTCTTGACTTTTTTCGCCATTTGTGCTATAATTATAGTGTCACTGAATCAGAAGTACTTTAACCTTTGCGGTACGAAAGGAGGTTCACTATGTATGCTCGTACCCAAGAAATATCAACCTATCTAAATTTCTTCGACGGATTTCTTCGTCCGAAGATCGAGGAAGAGATTTTAATTGCCCGCGAATACCTACAGGACTTAATAGATTATTTAGGAGTCCCCAGACAGTCGCGCAAAAGCAAACTCTCTATCCGAATACGTTCGAACTGGGAGGCTTTCGAAAAAGTTGAAAATGATTTTTACAACAACTTTAATCCTGAGCCGAATGATTATCCCCTCGAGGCAATATACGACAAAGTAGACCCAATGGAATACGATGACTTATATGCTGATTATGAGGATAATAGCGAAGATTTTGTCTTTACTGACGCCGTTGACCCGTACGATATAGATTATATCGAGGATACCAAGGAGGAGTTCGGAGAAGATTATTGGTCGCGCATTGATCGAGTAGACTTTTACTACGACGACGAAAAAGTTGCAGACTACTATCCTGTACTCGACGAATGCACTATCTATGATCTGCCCGCTTCCGAAGTAAACTATTTCCTTAAGAAGTGTAAGGAATATAAATGGGATTAGGTTGGAATTATTAGAAAAGCCGCCGCTAGAGGCGGCTTTTTCAATTGGAGGTTATTAGCATCAAAAATCGCCCTGAAGGGCGATTCTTGTTATTACATCTTAATTTCAGCATCAACGCCTGCTGGAAGCGAGAGATTCTGAAGAGCGTCAATCGTCTTTGGTGTCGCGTTGATAACGTCGATAAGACGCTTGTGGACCTTCATCTCGAATGCTTCACCACCGGTCTTGTAGACGTGTGGGCTCTTTACGACGGTAAAGGTTGAACGCTTGGTTGGAAGCGGAACTGGGCCACTTACCTGAGCACCGGTACGGATAGCGGTGTCAACGATTTGTTTTGCACTCTGGTCAATGAGGCGATGATCGTAGGCTTTGAGGCGAATACGAATCTTAAGACCTTCGGCTTTATCTGCCATTTGGACTATATCCTTTCTTGCGACCGCGTAACCTCGGATACCACCTAGACGGGGCGTCCACGAGTTTTCGCGGCAATTAACTTAATATTCTTTTATTATAGCGCAGTTATGCTAATTTGTCAATTCTACCTCTGTCGTTTGATTTAGGATGCGAAAAGGATTATAATTTTGTCAATCCATGGTAGAAAGGGGTGATTTAATGCCATATGGATCGTCATTTACCGATAAAGAGTTTTTTATCACGACTGAGCCAGGTGATATTTTTGCGAGCGATCTACTAAAAGATATCGAGGAATACTTCAAGATAAGAGGTTTCATCACTCTTAGCAATACAATTCTTCATGATGCCGTATACGTGCTTGGAGATACTTATTATCCGGTTTCCGACAAGCCTTTGCTCGTGAATTACGCTTATTACGACGACGAGATTCAGTTCGTAAACGCCAAACTCAAAGATGATATAATCTCAAACAAAATTACAGAGTACCGCATCATTGATCTGAAGCGGAAAACTACAGTTATAGAGCTAGACCGCGTCGAGGGTGCGAAGGATTTATTCCTCTTCAGCACTGTCGACGAATACAAGAGATGGACAATAAAAGAACTCAGTTCTCTTTATATGATTATAAGCCAACTCCGTAATGCCGTTTTAGCTTAGCTACAAAATTACCGTTAGCCTCCTTATAAGGGAGGCTTTTATCTGTTATAATGGTGGCAGATTCTGGTGGTTTGAATTGTATTTTAGGAGGTGATGCTATGTTATATGATTTTGAGTATATGCTTTGCAATAATGTAATTGTTTATACCGGCTTAGGGGCAGCCGAATCTTATGGAACGAAGTTTGATGTCGTAATAGAACATCTAAAAAGTGAGCCGACCCCTGCGATAGAGGTTGATTGTACGTCAAAGATGGTGCCTTTTATTTTCGGTGATGACGAGAAACTTCATCCTTTATTCGAGGAAGATTGTGCCTTAAAAGATCCGTTTTGTTACAATTACGAATATTCACCTACGAGAGTCAAAAAAGAACTCTTTAATGATTGCGTCTTAGATATCATAATAGTAGACCAGGTGGTAGAGTCTGCAATATGTCATCTCTATTACCGATATGAGGAACTAAGGCCTGAAGGCTGGGAATTTATCGACGATTTCGCGCTAGCGCGCAATAATCTACGTGCTTTCTTGCAGATATTACATCGTATCCAATACGCCAGCCTCACCGAGCTTCTTGCATAAAAAATCCCCCTCTGATGAGGGGGTATTTTTAGTCTACATGGTACGGGTTTGTGCGTGTGCCGTCTCCGGACGTGATATTCTTTGTCTGTTTGAGCGAAACTACCGGGCGTAGGGCAATGCCTGGAGCGCCCCAACCTGACTGAAAGCCGCTAGCAGCCCCAAGCCCAGCACCCTGGCTGCCCATATAAGGCATGAAGTCTGTATATTGAGAAGCGTAATAAGCTGGCGACATTGTATAGCTACTTCTACCATCGTAGTACAAGAAGTTTGTCGTACCTTGGTCGCCGTTAGCATTAATGCCGGCAAATGTTAGCTCGTCATTCGATAGGAGACCAACTTTATGAACATTCTTGCCGTTACCAATTGCGTTCGAGACTGTAAAGGCGTCGTTTTTGCTACAAGCGAGATTCGGATGGAAGTTACCGTTTATATCAATTGTATTTCGCGCATAGGCGTCGAAGTAGGCTGAGTAAGTATAGCGCCCAGCTGAAATAGGTCCTTCGTCCTTGCTCGCAAGCGTACCAGAGTGAAGCGTGCGATCGTTGCAGAATACAGCGTCCTCAAGGTCGCTATCATAAGCAAGAAGCTCCTTATGATACCAATCTTCTACTGCCGTTTTAGCCGGAGAAGCAGTTTGATTACTAAAGACCGTATTAAGATAGTCTTCGAGCAATTCGCCGTTATGTAGCTCGATATAGATTGCACCGCCGTTATAGTAGTTATCAATAATCATATAGGCCGTTTCGCAGGTAGTCGCCGTGCTGAAACAAGAATAGTGGCTTCCGCCCAAGACTAGGTCGAAATATGCATCGTCATTATAGTAATCGCCAGTCGTAGTCGTATTCGGATCAAGAACATATTGCCCATTAATGTAAGCAATATTGTTTGCCGTTGTCACCGGAGCGCCATTCGGAATCTTACGCTCGATGGCATCGTAATAAACTGGTTTACGTTCGCCAATCATATAGCCAACATCTGCAAGGGAGTTATAGCAATCTGCTCCCGTCCAACCAAAGAAGCCGGCGTGATCTTCATTACAGTCGTAACTTGCACCAAGAATCGTCCAAGTAAATAGGCCGAAATCGTCAAGATTATCCGTAGGATCCTCCTCCCACATTGCGCCATAAGAGTACATGTCGTCTATCATCGTGACAGGCTCCGTTGGACAGGCGCCGTTACCATCTGGTTCACCAATATAGAGAATCTTCGTGCCGCCGGTCGCGGTTGTACGAACGATGCGCCAGCATTTATTCGCCCAGACAAGATAGTTGTTGTCAATTTGGCCGCGATAGTAGTAGATATCTTTCTGGAATTCGTCACCCTTATTAACGCCATTGCCATTCTTATCATAGGCACTGTCGCTGACGATTGCGCCACGACGAAAGTCAATTTCCGGCTGCTGCTCTGGCGCCTGGCAGGCAACCGTATCATAGAGATTATTGCCCTCGCAATCAATAACGTGCGGAGCCTCGCCCTTTGGTTGATCGCTAATGAAGCCCGTAATAATGAGATGATAGCTTGAATCCTCCCATTCGTCGTTTGGTTTCGTGCATTCTTGTCCAGTAGCAGTCTGAACGCAGACATTTTCTGCGCCGAAGTCCGCATCGCAACTGAGCGTAATTGACTTGATAAGCGGCTCCGTGCTCTCTCCAACATCAATCTGAGTCTTGTAGTGATAATAGCCGTCATCCTGTAATTCCCAGTATTCTTGCCAGTCGTCTGCCATATTGATCGAGACGAGACGAACGCCGTCTTTCGTTAGCGGGATGTCATTATCATTAGCAGTTTTCCAAGACTCATCGAACTTGATCGCGACCCATTTTTTCGAGCCGGCAGTGTTTGTCGCGATGATGCTCTTGTCTTTTTCTTCGCAAGGCTGCCATTCAGTACGTTTTACTCCTACATTTTCTGTAAACTCATAATCATCCTTAAATAAGCCGAACAAGTTGCCAAAATAAGTAAAATCTCGGCTAACAGCCAGTGTTATACCAATCAATGCAAAAACAAAAACCGCTGATACTGATAGAATCAGGCGTTTTTTGTTCGAAAGGTGCTTCTTCTCACCTTTGAGTCTTTTCATTTTTGACCTCCCAAATGTTATTTTTATTTTAACATATGCATAATCGAAATAACACAAAAAAATATCCCCCGTTTCCGAGGGATATTTTTGTAGAAGTTATCAGATTATTTGATAATCTTGGTAACAACACCAGAACCGACAGTGCGGCCACCTTCGCGGATAGCGAAGCGGTCATTGTCGTTCATAGCGATTGGAGCATTGAGCTTGACGCTGAAGGTGACGGTATCACCAGGCATAACAATCTCTTTGTCCTTTGGAAGTTCAACTTCACCGGTAACATCGGTAGTGCGGAAGTAGAACTGTGGCTTGTAACCATTAGAGAATGGCGTGTGGCGGCCGCCCTCTTCCTTCTTAAGGATGTAAACCTGACCTTCGAACTCGGTGTGTGGAGTGATGGTGCCTGGAGCAGCAATCACCTGACCACGCTCGATCTGCTCGCGCTCAATACCGCGGAGAAGAAGACCAGCGTTATCACCTGCCTGACCCTGATCGAGAGTCTTATGGAAGGCCTCAATACCAGTAACGACAGACTTCTGAGTCTCTTTAAGACCAACGATTTCAACTTCGTCGTTGATGTGGATAGTACCGCGCTCGATACGACCGGTAGCAACAGTACCACGACCCTTAATGGAGAAGACATCCTCAATTGGCATCAAGAATGGCTTGTCGAGGTCATGCTCTGGAATATCAAAGTATTCATCCATAGCCTTGACGAGTTCCATGACTGCGTCTTCGTTTTCTTTGTCACCTTCGAGGGCCTTGGTTGCAGAACCCTTGATGATAGGACAATTGCGATCGAAACCGTTCTTCTCAAGAAGGTCGCGGATGTCTTCCTCGACGAGCTCGACGAGGTCAGGATCAGCGAGATCCATCTTGTTCAAGAAGACGATGATCTTTGGAACGTTCACCTGGTGAGCCAAGAGAACGT
>JAFWLZ010000013.1 GCA_017510835.1 Candidatus Saccharimonadota bacterium | reverse complement strand
TCTGCGCTGTTCTGTGTAGTTTGTTGCATTTATATTGTCAATCGTTATTGCTTATTTTTGTGTTTTCGTGGTGTTTGTTTTTGTTTCCACTTGTTCCTAGTTTAAGCAACTTTTCGATAATTTTCAAGACCCATTTTTGCTTGTTTTTACACATCTGCGTGGAAAAAATGAAAGAATAACAGAGGTAAAACCGAACAAAAAATTATTCCGTTTTTGCTTTTTGCACACTTGATTTATTCGATAATTATTTTATACAAACCGAACAGCACCCCTCTTGACAAAAGTGTTGTATATTTTACAATTTTAAATTCCCTGCTCTTGCTTTTTGCTAAGAATATTTCGCAATCACTACCCTACCCCATAAAAAATCCAGGACAACTGCCCTGGATTCTTCGAATCCTATATTAAAGGATTATAAACGATATCTCCGACTGGCGGAATTAACATCACGATAATATCATCCGGCTCAAACAAGCCCTCCGCGTTTACGCCATCATCTACATCTAGGGTCATATCGACTTCATCAGAATCCGCGAACACCTCTATGAAGTGAATCTTACTCTGATTATCGATTCCCTTATAATATAGGACGCTCGCCCGACACTGATACTCTAGTATTAATGCGAATAACAAATTGATCATTAAGCCTAGCGTCGCAACGAATCCGACCGTGATTAATCCCCTATCATGCGTATCTGTCGCCATTAGCATTAATAGTAGTGCCAAAATTGCATAGCTAAACAATGTAATAACAATTCGAATCTGCATATTCAGCGCTGTCGCCCGAGATTCAATCTCCTCATCAAGATCGCCGTCATTATAATCAACCTCTCTTCGGATATAATTCGTCATGATATCGATTGAGAATTGATAGATATATCGCTCCATCAAGATAGTCACAATCATTCCGGATGTGTAATATGCCAGAATAAATGCACAAAAACACATTGCAATTATACTCCAATTCATCCAATCACCCCCATTCATACTCATCAACTGCTGCAAACATCGCAAAAATGCCGTAGTCTGCTACCAAATACTTCTTTGTCGGTTTCAAAAGCTTTTCACCACCCTCGTCATAATGATAAGTAAACACCTTATTGCTACCGATGTCAGAAAAATACGCCGTCCTACTATTTTCATCCAAACTCTCGAGACGCCCTATCTGAATAATAAAGCAAAGCTCGACATGAATCATGAATATTATGAAGCATACTACTGCCACCAAAAGACCAACTCTTAGCGGCCAGTTCGGAAGCAGGATGCATCCGACAATACTCGAGACTACCCCATAAACGCAAACCCAAATGATCCGCGTCAGGATATCAATGCCGACGATATACTGATTCTCGTCCGGAAAATTACCTCTGCCATGCCCTGACAGATAGCTTATTACCGAGCGAATCGACCAGCGATAACCGCCAAAAGACATAAAAGCATAGTAAGAAATCAATATTACTGCAATTCCAAGCACAAATGAAAGTAAAAACCAGCCCAATATCTTTAAAAGTACTAGCAACATGCGCCCCACCTCCTTTACATATGCGCAAAACACCGTTCTCTATACAGATATTATGCATTCGCCCCTGTTATTTTTCAAGCATAAGCGATTTCGTATAAATTATTTATGCAATAAAAAGCCACCCTTTTTACGGGGTGGCTAGAGTTTTAGTCCATCAAGTTAGCCTATAATGAATATGTCTTCTATTGCTGTGCGTGGTTGCGTGCACGCTTACGAAGCGTCGGATTTAGCTCTTTTTTGCGAAGACGGAGCGACTTTGGCGTCACCTCTAGAAGTTCATCTTCCATCAAGAAATCCAAGCACTGCTCAAGGCTAAGCTGCGTATGTGGCGTCAACTGAATTGCCCCATCCGAAGCATGCGTACGCATATTCGTGAGCTGTTTTTCACGGCAAACATTAATATCTAGTTCGTCCTTCTTCGAAAGACCAACAATCATACCCATATAAACATCTACCTGTGGCGGAATATAAAGCACGCCACGAGCTTGCGCCGCATCGAGTGCATAAGCAGTGCTCTGGCCTGCCTCAGATGCCACCAAAGCGCCATTACGCTCCTGCTGGTAGTGCGCCGTAACCGGCTGATAGCCCTTCGGTAAAGTGTTCATGATCGCCGTACCCTTCGTGCCAGTAAGAAGATTATTGCGAAGACCAATCAGCGCTGCGGTCGTAATCGTATAAACAAAACGCGTGCTGCCAGTAGTCGTCATCTCTTGCGAAACAAGCTCTGCCTTGCGAACGCCAAGTTCCTGTGAAACCGCACCAACATACTCTGGCGAAACCTCAATCGTGAGTTCCTCGACTGGCTCCATCTCAACGCCATCCTGCATCTTATAGACCACCTCTGGACGACCAACCTCAAGTTCATAACCCTCGCGGCGCATCGTCTCGATCAAAACCGAAAGATGCAATTCGCCACGGCCAGAAACCTTATAACCAAGCCCCTGTGGCTCGAGACGTAATGCAATATTCGTTTCGAGTTCGCGCTCAAGACGATCGCCAATCTGACGTGAAGTCGTAAACTCGCCCTCACGACCCTTAAGCGGCGAAGTATTTGGACCGATATAAATCGAAAGCGTTGGCGCTTCAAGCTCAATCGTCGGAAGAGCCTCTGGATTATCACCCGTCGCAACCGTATCGCCAATCGAAGCTGCGCCAAGACCAGCCAAAGCGACAATATCACCCGCAATCGCCTCGTTCGCCTCTTCGCGACCAAGACCACGGTAAGTATAAAGACTATCAATCTTGCCACGCACAACTTCACCATTCGTCTTCATTACGGCAACCGAATCATTCTTCTTTAGCTTGCCGCGGAAAATCTTACCAATCGCATATTTACCGAGGTAGCTATCAGCTGCTAACGCCGCAACGAGAAGCTGCGCACCCTTTGAGCTATCTGGATCAACCTGAGGTTCAGGGATTTCATTAATAATCGCGTCAAATATTACATGAAGATCATTATCGAGTTCAGGCGTCTTACCAGCCTTGCCATCACGTGCAACTGCATAGTAAATCGGGTATTTAAGCTGGTCCTCATTCGTCGCAAGTTCGAGGAACAAATCCGCAATCTCATCCTCAACCTCACCAAGACGAGCTGCCGGCTTATCAATCTTATTAATCACGACAATCGGCGTAAGATTAAGCTCCAAAGCCTTCTGAAGCACAAATTTCGTCTGAGGCATTGGACCTTCCTGAGCATCTACGATAAGAAGCACGCCATCAGCCATATTGAGCGTACGCTCAACCTCACCAGAAAAATCTGCGTGTCCCGGCGTATCAATAATATTGATCTTGTAGCCATTATGATAAACAGCAGTCTGCTTTGCAGTAATCGTAATACCGCGCTCATGTTCCTGATCGCCAGAATCCATAATCAAGGTCTGACCCATCTCGGCCTGATTTTCGCGGAAAGTATTGCTCTGCTTGAGTAGCGCATCAACAAGCGTCGTCTTTCCATGATCGACGTGCGCTATAATTGCAACATTTCTGATTTTACTCTTATCGTTCATATTATCCTTTTAATAGTTGTGTTATGGCTGATTTTAAGAAGATAAAATCGTAGGTATTGGTGTTTTCTTCATGAGAGCGCGTCTTTCTGCGACGAGCGAATCATGAAAAAACGCCAAGACCGGCGATTTTAGCTCTTAAAATGGTGGGCGGTAGAGGATTCGAACCTCTGACCTTATCTACGTCAAAGATACGCTCTAGCCAACTGAGCTAACCGCCCATAGACTCCTATATCTTATCATATATAACCAAAACTGACAAGCATTTTCATTTTCACCCTCTTGCTTTTTCTTCGCCAAAGCGCTATAATAACCTAGTACTTTGATGGGTCCGTAGCTCAGCTGGTTAGAGCACCTGCCTTTTAAGCAGGGTGTCGTGAGTTCAAGTCTCACCGGACTCACCATTTTTTTGTCTTTTTTTATGATACTATAATAATAACTGCTCTCCGAGCAGAATATGTTCTTTAGGAGGTAATGTGCTATGGGAATTAAGATGAGCACAGCCACAGTAACAATAGCCTGGGCTGAAGTAACAATGCAGGCTCCGCCATCGAGTTTTCGCTCTGTCCCCTCTCGAGATATTGATGGGTGCGCCGATATGCGTAATTGGCTTATCGAGCACGGCGATCGCGATGGAGTTTACGTTCCAGTAACCGTAATGCCCGCATATTCGAGTCTTAGCAAGACTAGACATGGTTTTCACTTTGTAACCTATCTCAGCGATTTCACCTACGATAAAAACACGCTCAAAAGCACCAGCGTCAAAGATGCTTGGTCAAATGCTTTTATTGGAATCGTCGAAGATTTGATGTATATGCTTGATGAGGATACCGCAACAATCTATTTCCACGATCACATCAAAACAAGTGCGGTCTTCCTTGCAAAGGAGGAGCAATAATGAACGCACTGCACAGCCTCAAATAAAAAGACCCGAGCTTGCATAGCCCGGGCTTTTTTCTATTCGCTTTTCTTTGACGACTTCTTTATCGTGACTTTAATCGGAATTGCCTCTTCTTCATCATAATCTGCGTCATCATCCTCAGCTTCTGCCTCGGATTCTTCTAGCTGATCTGCAATCGCCTCGATTTCATCCTCTTCATTCTTCTCAGGTTTGGCCTCTTCAGACTCAACTACTTCCTCAGCCTCCTCATCAGGTTCAGCTTCTTCGTCGTCGGCCGCCATTGCATCTTCTTCTGCCTTCTCAATCTTCTCGATTGCCGCCTTGCGCGCCTTTTTATCGGCTTTCTTCATCTTATCGGCATCTTTCTTTTTATTCTTATGACGACGCTTTGCAAGAATAATAATAAGAATAATCAAAACAATCACACCGCCAGCAATCGCCAAAGACCACCAAGGAAGATTAATTACCGTGCGAGACAATAACGATTCAATCATGCGTCCTTCACTATTTACGAAAGTCACTCTCTGCTCAATCGAGAAAACACCAAAACCGAGTTCATCAGTCTCCGAAAAATCGACTTTTCCGCCAGGATAAACCTCCGACTTCTCTTCTTTCAATACGCGCCAATCATCACCACCGAAGAAATTCTTAACTTTTATCTGATAAGCGGAAGTGAAGCCAGCCGTACCGTTATTTTTAACGCTAACACGACCATTCAACTTTTTGTCGATTCGGACTGGATCAATCCAAGCATCAACAACCTCGCTAGAGTATTTTAAATCATCGCCAACAATATCAATTTTGACCGAAACCGTCTCTTTATGACCATTGCCGTCATCTAGAACAACGTTCGCATACTGAGAACCAGCTTTCGCATCTACCGGAACAAAAGCGCGCACGCCAAGACTACGCGACTGACCAGCAGAAATGCCAAAATGCGTTACACCGCCAACAAAAGCAATCCATTCACCAAGCTCCTGATAATCTTCGGAAACACCTTCAACCTTTTGAACAGAAGCATCAATCACGACATCATTTTGGGTGTTGTTTTTAATTTCAATTTCTTTCGTATAGCTTCTATCAAGTTCCGTTACTCGACCAAAATCTACACTATTATTCTCGACCGAGAAATATTCCTCTATCTCGGCGATATTTTCGGTATCCAATGTCGCATTATTTATTAAAGACGGATTTGTATCTGTAGCAGTGGCAAATGGAATAAACGCATTACATACCACTACACCAGCTAATGCCACAGCACCAACTTTGGTCCAAATTCTTTTCATCACACCTCACACTTTTATTTAAATTCATTATAACATACCATAAGCTTTTCAAACGAAAAAAGTACCCATATTTACAATCCCCCGTAAGTATGCTAATATATCTCTATCTGCGCCCGTGGTGGAATTGGTAGACACGCTAGCTTGAGGTGCTAGTGGCTATTCAAACGGCTGTGCTAGTTCGAGTCTAGTCGGGCGCACCAAGTAAATTCGAGCTTTGGCTCGTTTTTTTGTTAAAATAACTATAATCATGACTACCGAAAACAATAAAAATCACCCTATTAAAATAATTGATGACAATACTAAAACCTGGTATGGGGCGCTACTGAACTTCCTTCTCTGTCTATATGTTTTATCCTGCACATCAACTATAGCCGCCCTAGTCACTTTTTCAATATCATCCTCTCGATCCGCAAGCGCTATCGCTGCGCTGATAGCATTTTGCGTCACTTTAATCGCCTGGCTCAAATATCGTTCCTCGAGCAAAGAAAAAGTAAATTATACATCTAAAGTTATTGACGTTAGCGAAGACGAGCACAAAACAATCCAAACTCTATTAAGACGCTATGGCTCCATTAGTTCTTTCCGTAATTCCGGCGACATAGCTAGAGTTGGCGAGCATTTTAAACCAAGAGGAATGCTTGAACCGTATGACGAGTTCTTTTTTATTCGCCTTGATTCAGACAATACCGAGTTTTCTTCAAAAGAACGAAAAATAATCCTAAAAATCTTTGGCTATGAAGAAAAAGATAACGTAATATGGTTCTATTCAAAAGATAAAAAACCATTACAAGTGACATATTTTTATACAGAAGACGGCACAAAAATGAAATTCATCAGAGGCCTTCACTGCTATGATCACGATTTTAAAGCAATTGAATTAATGGGCGACGAATGCGTCCTCCATATTTTCGGCAATTATTATTAGAATTAGCAGCCTAAACTACGGCGTAATATTCACTGTCTGTTTAACCGATGCCCAGTATCGCACATCATTAAAGCGGTCAAGCGCGTCGGTTAAATGCTGGTTCTCAGAGAAGATATTCACATTATTGTCATAATAATATTTCAGACTCGACTGATATAGGCCGATAGCCGGCACGTCCGACACCCAAGATTTTAAGAAATACTCATATTTCACCTTGCGAATATCCATATTTGTCGTGGTATGAGCGGATAAAAGTGCATCGTCTGCTAAACCACTCGTATAATTACTAAAGTTCCAACCGCCCGTTGTCGCTTGCGTCGAACTATAATACACAAACGGATCGGCGCTCACACCCAAATCAACTTCATAGAAAAGAATATCGTAATCGCGTGGACGCACGATCGCCGAGAAGAAATCAGCAGTAGTCTGCGTCTCGTCATAAATATTCAAAGTCACTTCAAAGCCTATCTTTTTCAACTCCTCGACAAAGCGCTCCGCAGCTCTCGTCAAAGTGTCCTTCTTTTGCACAGCAACATTCAATATGACTGGCATGTTTTCTTTGTCGACTATCTTGCCCTGCTCGTTATATTTAAAGCCAGCCTTACCGACATATTCTTTTGCTTTATTAAGATCATATCCGTCAATCTCCGGATAGCTAATATCCTCCTGATTCTTTAAAATCGGATAATCAAGGTTGCGACTCTCATCAATTCCCTCACGAACCTCGCCGAGATTCACGCCAACGCGTATTGCGCGACGCATATCCTTATTTTTCAGATTATCACTCTTTGTGTTTATAAAAGCGAACGCGCCACCATTTAGTAAACTTTCACGCGAGGAGATATTCTTATTCATTTTTTCGGCCGACTCCGGACCAAGCTCAGCTGTTGCCGTCACATCAGAGTCATTCATTGCTTCGACGATATCATCAAGACTATTATATGTCTTTATAGTAAACGTCTCCAGCTTCGCGCTAGACAGATGGTATTTATCGTTACGATTCAAGTAAATTGTACTCGTGTGCGTGCTCGTTACGCTTGCTAGCTGCATTGCATTAAACTTGAAAGGACCAGATACGACTGGGTTCATCGAATATTCATTTTCATATACTAGCGCAGGACTAATCCCGCTCAAGATATGAGAAGGCACTAAAGGAAATTCGAGGGTGTCCATAAAATCAACATAAGTCGACGGAAGTCTGAATTCTACCGTCTTATCATCCAACTTTTTTATTGCGACATTATTAAAATCTGCCGAAATTGTCGTCTTCGCCGTTGGATCACGAATTAAATCGGTCGTGTACACGATATCGTCCGCCGTAATTGGCTCGCCATCCGACCACTGAAGATTGTCACGCAAAGTTACCGTCCATACCTGGCCAGTATCGTCCATTTTTACCGATTTTGCTAACTCCGCTTTACTGTGCCCCGATGCATCTGGGGATACTAAATTTGCAAACAATAATCTACTCAAAGTTTTTTCTGCGCTAGTTGCCGCATATAGTGGATTCATCGATTCAACCTCGCCAAGCACAGCTTCGGTATAATCGCCACCCTCTACAAAGGCCTCTGTTTTATACGAGTCACCATACCACATTATCTGGACAATCGCGAACAAAAAGACTGCCAAAATCAGCAATGCCCATTCGATAACCCAAAGGCGCACCTCGTGAACATTACGCAATCTAGAGAGAAAATTATCAGAAAAATGCTTACCTACCTTATCGGCAGATTCGTGATACATTGTCGAAATATTCTTTCGACTAAAACGACTACGCCCACTCTTTTTCTTTGATTTACGCATTTATCCTACGATTAATGTTGCTAAGATCGACAATGCAAAAATGAATGCAATTACAATTGTCGTATTAAACATCGATTTTTCGAGACCGCGACGCTCAGTAAAAAGCTCACCGCTCGCGCCAAAACCAGCGCCTAGGCTTGCACCGCGCTGCTGAAGCAAAATCAATAGAATTAATAAAACGGCAGAAACGCCAGTTACGATATTACAAATAGCACCTATTTCCATAGGTCTATTTTACATCAGGCATAGCCAAATTGACAAGGTAGTTTATAAGAGAAATCAATAAGCAGCTCTCTATCGCGCCCCAAAACGACATCGAAACGTCCGGCATTAGCCAAATCGTCAAACCTACCATCGCTGCATTTACCAAAATCGTGGCTAGTCCCATCGTTATAAAGATAAACGGCAAGGCAAAAATCGTCACCACTGGCTTAATAACCGTATTAACGACCGAGAAAATCAAGCCTGCCGCAAGATAAAGCCAAAAGGATGTCCGCAATGATTCGGAACCTTCTGGAAAGGTGGCAAAAAAATTTATACAGATATACATCGCGACACTCGAAACGAGCCAGCGCAAAATAAAACTAAGAAATTGCCTCCTTACCATAAGCCTATTTTAGCGCATCTTTCCGCTTTAATAAAGTGTGGTACTGAATTGCGAAACGATGGCTTTCATCGTCAATCCGCGCAATCAATTTAGCAATGTGGCTATCTGGCGCAAGCTCTACCATCCGATAATCATCGCTACCTTCCGGTATAACAATTCTGATTCGAGCATTCTTACTATGATCACCGCTTTTATCGCGCCCAATCACGACGACACCTGCCTCAGTACAAATTTCTCGTACTGCAGATAATTGCCCAACCGAACCATCCAAGACAATTAAGTCGGGTTTTCCCCAATCCTCAAGGTGACGTAAACGCCGCGTTAGCACTTCTCTCATGCTCTCGGGATCATTATTCTGCTGCTTTCGCAGTTTAAAACGACGATATTTCGTACGATCGGCCGTACCATTTATAAAACAAACCATCGAACCAGTTACGTTCGTACCAGATTGATGACTAATGTCATAGCCCTCGATCCGCACTGGCGGCTTTTTTAATTTCAAGAATTGCTGCAACTCACCAAGCGCCTGATCACTAGATATATCGAGAAATTCCTTATCTGAAAAGATGATTTTTGTACCCAACCCTTTCAAACCAAAAAACTGATTTCTATATTCCGCCGCACGCTCGTATTCACCTTTTTCTGCCGCTTCATACATCAGTTTTTCGACATCGCGCACTAGACGTTTTCTATTACCCTTCAAATAGCTAGTAAGTCGCCTCAAATTGCGCTTATATTCACGCGGCGTACACTTTTCGACTTCGATCCCAGGCGTCAAACCTAAATCTGTATTTAGAGTTTTTCGGCCCGTGTATGGACGGTCGTAATATGGAAAAATCTTACGAAGGATCCTCAGCGCTCGCATAATCGCCGTCTTACCATAATATGGCCCAAAGTATTCCGCACCGTCATCTTCCGGATTACGCGTCATCGTGACACATGGTATCTCAGATTTCATATCAATACGCACATAAGTTACAGATTTATCGTCGCGCAACAAAATATTCCATTTTGGCTTATAGCGCTTTATCATTTCACTCTCAAGAAACAGCGCATCCATTTCCGTATCTACGACAATCCAATCCGTATCGTCAATCTCTGCAACAAGCGCTCGTGTTTTAGCGTCCTTTCGATCAGGTGACTGAAAATATTGACGCACTCGATTCTTTAGAATCGCCGCTTTGCCAACATAAATTACTTCCCCCTTTTTGTCCTTATGAAAATAAACCCCAGGCTCTTTTGGGAGTTGTTTTAGCTTTTCTTTAAGCTTAGGCGTCATATATTACTATCCTACCACAAAAAACCGCCCAGTTTCCTGGGTGGTTTTTGAAACATGTTTGTTTTACATGTTAACAATCAGTCTCCCCATCGGTACAATCTTGAACATCTGGCTCATCGCCACCACCCAAGAACTGCTGAATTATTCCGGAAAAACCAGTGCCATTCTGACTCATCGACTGAGATGAAGACTCGACGCAAGCATTGACATAATCATCGCCATATTCGC
>JAFWLZ010000012.1 GCA_017510835.1 Candidatus Saccharimonadota bacterium | reverse complement strand
CCTACAGAAAAAGCCGGAGCTTCGTTATCGTTCATGCTTATATTATAGCATTTTATTCGCGAGCTTTAACGAGCGAGAATTCGCCCTTCTTGAATTCGATTTTGGCAATATCGCCCTTGTCGAGCTTGCCAGCAAGAATATTATCGGCAAGTAAAGTCTCGACTTCGTCTTCAATTACGCGGCGCATCGGACGCGCGCCATTCTTCGGGTCATAGCCTTTTTCAATGAGATGCTTTTTAGCAGCAGGCGTAATTTCGAGACCAATCGATTTTGTCGCCAAGCGCTTTTTCAGATCTTCGATCATATTCGCAAAGATAGTCTCAACATTTTTCTCGCTCAATGCATTGAAGGTCACGATCGCATCAAAACGGTTCACGAGCTCTGGGCGCATTAGTTTGCGGAGTGCTTTCATCGCAGCCGCTTCATTCGCGTCGTGCTCAGCCGCTAGTTCCTTCGCGTCGCGCTTTGTCTTCGCTGCAAAGCCCATTTCGGACTCGCGATACATATCTTCTGCGCCGAGATTACTCGTTAGAATAATAATCGAGTTATTGAATTTTACTTTCGTGCCTTGACCATCCGTAAGTTCACCATCCTCTAAGATTTGCAGGAGAATATTAAAAACTTCTGGATGCGCTTTTTCGATTTCGTCAAAAAGTACGACGGAATACGGACGGCGACGGATTTGTTCAGTAAGCTTACCGCCATCCTCGTAGCCAACATAACCAGCCGGTGCGCCAACGAGGCGTGCAACATTATGTTTCTCGCCAAATTCAGACATATCAATTTTAATCAAGGCATCGTCGCCTCCGAATACTTCGCGCGCAATAGTCTTAGCAAGCTCGGTTTTGCCGACGCCAGTTGGACCCATAAAGATAAACGAACCAATCGGACGATGCAAATCGGCAATACCAGAACGGCCACGACGAATCGCTTTGGCGGTCGCTTTGATTGCAGCATCCTGACCGATGATTTCTTTCTGGAGATGTTTTTCGAGATTAATTAATAGCTCTTGTTCAGAACCGCGCACACGACTAACTGGAATACCCGTCTTAAGACTAATCGCCGTTGCAAGATTCTCACTCGTGACAGCTGGGGCCTTAGCGAGATCTTTGTTTGATTTTTCGAGCTTCTTAATTTCGGCTTCGAGCTGAGCGGCACGAGTTTTATACTCAGCAGCTTTCTCGTAATCTTCTTTTTCGGCCGCTGCTTCGATTTTTTCTTGCAAATCAGCTAGTTCAATTTTGTTCTTTTTATAGACACTTGCGCCAGCTTTATCAAGAGAGACGCGCGCAATTGCACTCGCTTCATCGATTACGTCGATAACTTTGTCTGGCATGAAACGATCAGAAATGTAGCGTTCAGAAAGATTAATCGCTTCTTCAAGAATCTCGTCAGAAATCGTGACTTGATGATGGGCTTCGTAATGCTTTTTAATGCCTTTTAGAATGCGAAGTGTAATCGTCGGCGACGGCTCGTTAACCATGACGGTCTGGAAGCGACGCGCGAGCGCCTTGTCTTTCTCGATATTTTTGCGATACTCATCGAGTGTCGTCGCGCCGATAAGTTTGAGCTGGTTGCGCGCAAGAGCTGGCTTCAGAATATTCGCCGCATCCATGCTGCCCTCGGCACTACCGGCGCCAGTTAGAAGATGTAACTCATCAATAAATAGCACGACATCATCATTGTCAACCGCTTCGTCGATAATGCCCTTGATGCGCTCTTCGAACTCGCCACGGAATTTCGTACCAGCAACGACGGAACTCAAATCCACCTGATAAATGCGTTTGCCAATCAAAGCGCCCGGAACATCGTTCTTCGCGATGCGCATCGCAAGACCTTCGACGATTGCAGTTTTGCCGACGCCCGCCTCGCCAATTAAAACTGGGTTGGATTTTGTGCGACGACAAAGGACCGTGACGGCGCGTTCAATTTCTTGATCACGACCGATTACAGTATCAAGTTTGCCCTGCTTTGCTTCTTCGGTAAGGTCAGTGCCGAATTTGTTTAACCAACGAAAAGTTGGACGCTTGCCAGCCTTGCGCTTCTGTTTTTCGAGTTTTGCTTCGTCGGCTTGCTTTTCAATTAATTCTTCAATATTGTTCGCAATTTTATCGAGGTCAACATCGAGCTGGCTCAAAAGGATGCTCGCGCGGGAGTTCGGCTGACGCAAGAGCGAATAAACAATATGTTCGGTGCCGACAATATCTAGGCCATTTTCTTTAACAAAATTTAGTGACATGCGAAGCGTTAAAACGGTCGCCTCGGAAAGCGACATCATCGCCATCGGCGCAGCCGGAACATCCACGGCAACTTTGCCCTGCGCACGCTCGATTTGATCAAGATCGACGCCTTCGCCGCTGAGGATTTTTGCACCAGTCGAAGTATCCTGAGCCATAATCCCCATTAAGAGATGCTCGGTACCCATATAGCCCTGGTTGTAACGCTTGGAGTAATAGTCAGCTTTCTGCAACGCAAAGCGCGCATTTTCGCTGAGGTGGTTCATAATTTCACTAAATTCATCTACCATACCCCTATTATATGAAATTAGCACTCGAAATGCAAGAGTGCTAATTCACTAATTTCCGGGCTGTTCACGGCGCCACTCGAGGATACGGTAATGGTAGTTATTTTCGTCGAGGTAGTCTTTAGGATCGAACATATATTCGGTAGCGGTTGGGTTTTCTGGCATCGCGGAGCTGCTGCCGGTAATGCGGCCGTCATAGTAATAGACTTTGCCGCCGTTGGCGTTTTTAACGCCAATACCAGTAGTAGCGCCAATAGCTTTAATATCTGGATTAGTTGTCGAGACATCAGCGTCTTCCTTACCGTAAGTTGGGCCTGGCTGTTCTGGTACGCCAAGAGTAATGGTACCTGTTTCGCTATAGATGCCGTAAGCGGTCTTATTCGGAACATAGATGGAGCCCGATTCGAATCCTACAGTTCCGGAAGTATTATAAATACCGTGCGCAGAATATGGCGAATAGTTTGCAGTCAGACTTGTTGGATCGAAAGTAATATGAGAATCGATAAATGAAGCAGTGCCAGTATTATATAAGGCGTAAGCATTAACATTTGTTTTACCCTGAAGGTTATAGTTGATGGTGGAGTGTTCTGCAGCAAAGGTGCCAGCGTTAACAACGATATAGGCATACGTTCTCTGCGCATCGTAAGATGACTCGACATAATATTCTGTACCCATATTAACCTGAGTATTGTCTAGGAAGATATCGCCAGCCTGAGCAGTGGTAACTAGGTTTGTTTTCATCAACTCAGTCGGGTTAATGATGCCATTTTTAAGATTAAGTTTGCCGTCATTCGAATACGCCTTGCCAGTGAGTGAGAACGTATCGGCTATTAATTCCCCTCCATTATTATAGAAGCCATAGTTGCTACTTACGATAACGAGATTCGTATTTACGCCTGCATTATTTACGCTTTCGTTATTAATTGCAACGTCGCTCGAGTCGATTCTAAGATTATCAGTAAAGAGGGTTCCGAAATTATGTATCAGTCTACTACCTGTCATCTTTAGGTCGACAAGAGTAAGCGAAGCTCCATTATTATTTATAAATAGATAGTCTGAACCAAAATATCGGAAAGGATGGCTTAATGAGCTTGGCTCACTATTTATAATGCGGACCTTGCCACTATTCGTAATAGGATTATTTGAATCGATAATAAAATCATGTGTTTCTATAGTGAAATCCTTGCCGTCTGAAATATTAATAGCGTCAAATATATAGTTGTCTACTAATAGCTCAATAACATCTCCGCTGATCGCATCGTCAATAGCATCGCTCAGCCGCGTATATCTAGTATTGCCAATTTTTGCAACATCATATAGCGGGACTAGGTAACGAACGTCATAATCTTTGCCATCTATGGTCTGCGTTTCGACATGCAGCGATGCATTGTCGGCAATCTGCTTCACGGTTCCTTCTTGGTATGACT
>JAFWLZ010000001.1 GCA_017510835.1 Candidatus Saccharimonadota bacterium | reverse complement strand
TGATGTTGTGAAAAATACAACAGTTATTAGTGGAGAGAACTATTTATCCGCCTGCGAAGATTACGACATTATTTTGAAGGCGCCTGGCGTCATCATTAAAGACGGGCTAAGTGATGAAACGAAAGCGAAAATCACAAGCCAAACCGATTTATTCATGCAGGCATACCATCAACAAGTCATCGGCATAACAGGCACTAAGGGAAAAAGTACTACTAGCTCGCTCATCCATCATATTTTATCTAATTCCGGATTTAACACAAAGCTAGTTGGGAATATTGGTAAACCTTGCTTCGATATTATTGACGAGATAACTCAGCAGACCGTAATAGTATTCGAGCTTTCCGCTCATCAACTTGAATACATTAAAGCAAGTCCTTATATTTGCAGTGTTACTGAATATATTCGAAGAGCATTTCGATCATTATTTGACTCCAGACGACTATTACAACGCTAAGAAGAATATCTTTAAATACCAGACTCAGAACGACATATTAATATATGGTGACATTTTCCAACATTGCTCAAATGAAGAAATCGAAAAAGCGAACGCAACGAAAATTAACATTTTAGAAAACCAATTCGTTGCACCAGAAAAAATCAAAACGCAGCTAATCGGCGCACACAATATTCAAAATATTCAAGTAGCGGCTGCCATTGCCAAAATTTTCAATATCAGCGAAGAAGTATTCTTAAAAGCCGTCGAATCATTCCAGCCGCTTCCACATCGACTCGAATACGTCGGCACTTACAAAGATATAAAATTCTACAATGACTCGATTGCGACCGCAAATGAAGCCGTAATCAATGCGATCAAAACTCTCGGCGACGTCGACACAATTATTCTCGGCGGTATGGACCGTGGCCTAGATTACCATCCACTCGTCAATGTTATTCGCAATTCTGCAATCCGCAACGTAATTTTACTTCCCGATACTATCAAGCGTTTCCAAGACACATTCGCCGAAGAACATTATTCGCAAGGAATTTTCCCCGTCAAAAACATGAGAGAGGCAGTCGAAAAAGCATACGAGCTTACCGCAAAAAGCCGAAGCTGCCTTCTTTCACCGGCTGCCGCAAGCTATAACTCCTATAAGAACTTCGAGGAACGCGGCGAAGATTACAAAAAGCTTATTGCTATGCTACAATAAAAGCAACAATAATAAGGAGAAAGTAATGCACGTTACTTACAATAATAATACTCTGGACCTATCGGACGGGTTCTTGGCGGGAATCTTTGGTTTCCTCGCTGCCATATGGCTCCTAGTCGTAGTCATCCTCATTGTCTCGATTATTGCTATGTGGAAAATCTTTGAAAAAGCGGGTCGCGAAGGTTGGAAATCGCTCATTCCGTTCTATAACATGTATGTCTTGACTGAAATTTGCGGCATGACAGGTTGGCTCTTCCTACTCTGCTTCATTCCAGGCATCGGCACACTAATCTGGACAATCCTTGTTGCAATTAAGCTTGCGCCTGCCTTCGGCAAAGAGACCGCATTCGCAATCGGTTTGATTTTACTACCTCTAATCTTCGAGCTAATCCTCGCCTTCGGTGATGCACAATATCAACTCGGTGGCGGCGCCGCAAAAGCAACTGCAGGTAGCGCTAAGAAAACCAGCACCAGCACCAAGGAAAAGACTAAAGATCCTTGGGTTGAAGGTAAATAAAGCAATTAAAAAACTTCATTAATCATTCTTAGAGCACAGCGTTCCGCTAGCCCGTCTTCACGGGTAGCGGCCGCTTCGTACTCGGCAGCAGCCTCCGTAAGTCTCAAAGAACGATTATGAAGTTTTTTTGTTGCAAATTTTCTATTTCATTCAAGGATATTACGGAGCCTACGGGCGAGTACCAGGCGGCTGTCGCCCGTAACGACGGGCCGACAGAACACCGTATCCGAGAATGGAATAGAAAATTTGCTATAATAAGCTTAATGAATTTCAAACTTTCTAGTAAGTACCAGCCGACTGGTGACCAGCCTCAAGCGATTGAGCAACTTTATCGTGGCTTAACGCGCGGAGAACGCCATCAAACCCTGCTCGGCGTAACTGGATCCGGTAAGACCTTCACGATGGCGAATTTGGTCGCAAAATATAACAAACCAACATTAGTTCTTGCCCACAACAAAACTCTCGCTGCCCAGCTATATTCAGAATTTCGCGAATTCTTCCCAGAAAACGAAGTGCATTATTTTGTCAGTTATTTCGATTATTACCAGCCAGAAGCCTACATCGCGAGCACTGATACTTATATCGAAAAAGACAGCGCTATTAATGAAGAAATCGACCGCCTCCGCCACGGGGCAACCGAAGCGCTCTTAACTCGCAAAGACACCTTAATCGTCGCGTCGGTATCTTGTATTTACGGCATCGGTTCACCAGATAATTACCGTGCAATGGCAATGCGCGTCGCAAAGGGCGAACAACGTAGTCAAGATCTATTTATTCGCGCCCTAAACGAAATCCAATATAATCGCAACGATATCGCTTTCGAGCGCGGCAATTTCCGTGTACGCGGTGATACGATTGATGTTTTTCCAGCCTCCGGCGACCGCGCTTACCGCATCGAATTTGGTTTTGATCAAGTCGAAAACATTAAAGTTATTGATCCGCTTACAGCCGAAGTATACGCCGAACCAGAAGAAATTGGTATCTTCCCAAATAGTCACTATGCTACTCCGAAAGAATCGCTCGACATGGCGATCAAAAAGATTCGTGCCGAATATGAAGACCGACTAAAATATTTCAACGATCAAAAGAAATATCTCGAAGCGCAACGTTTATCGCAGCGCATAAAATATGATCTTGAAATGCTCGAAACGACTGGCTTCGTGAAGGGAATCGAAAACTATTCCCGCCACATCGACGGTCGTTCGCAAGGTCAGCCGCCAGCCACTTTGCTCGATTATTTCCCAGAAGATTTCCTCTGTCTTATCGACGAATCGCACATGACTATCCCGCAAATTCGTGGCATGTACAACGGCGACCGCACCCGCAAAGAAACCCTCGTCGAATACGGTTTTCGTTTACCAAGCGCCCTAGATAATCGTCCGCTCACATTCGCCGAATTCGACCGTCATATCAATAAAGTCATCTATGTCTCCGCAACGCCAGGCGAATACGAACTCAGTAAAAGCCCTGCGCCAGCCGAACAAGTCATTCGTCCGACCGGCCTGCTCGATCCAGAAATTGAAGTTCGCGGCAGCGAAAACCAAATCGACGACCTCGTCGAGGAAATAGACCAGCGTATCGCCAAAGGCCAGCGCGTACTTGTAACAACCCTAACAAAGCGCATGGCCGAAGACTTATCGGAACACCTCAAAGAACTAAAAATTAAGACCGCCTACATACATAGCGATGTCGACACTCTCGAGCGTAGCGACATTCTTCGCGACCTCCGCAACGGCACTTACGATGTGCTTGTCGGCATTAATCTTCTTCGCGAAGGCCTAGACCTTCCAGAAGTGTCCCTTGTCGCCATCCTTGATGCCGACAAAGAAGGCTTCTTGCGCAGTGAATCAGCCCTTATTCAGACTATCGGCCGCGCCGCCCGTCACGTTGAAGGCAAAGTTATTATGTATGCCGACAATATCACTGGCAGCATGCAACACGCCATCGATGAGACTTATCGCCGCCGCGAAATTCAGCAGAAATATAATAAAGAACATAACATCACTCCTAAAGGCATCGCCAAGGAAATTAGCGTCGGCCTTCGCGCTATCATTCCCGAAAAAGAGAAGGGCAATAAGATTGACTTACGCAAGATACCGCGCGAAGAGCTCCCACAAATCGTCAAAGAACTCACTTCGCAAATGCAACTTGCTGCCGCTAATCTTGAGTTCGAACGCGCCGCTGAACTGCGCGATCAAATTGATGACATAAAGCTTGCTCTTGAAAAGAAAAAATAGGAGAATACTATGACTTTTAAGGCCGCGGATGAAATTAAAGTTGACGGGCAAATCACGCTCAAACGCTTTTCGCACGACGCCGACCAGATCAAATACGAAACCATTATTAATAATCGCGAACATCTCCTCCCGTGGCTGCCTTGGGCACATCTATACACAGAATTCAAAGAGATGCCAGAATTCACCGATTTGCAAATCAAGTGCTTCGACGAAGGCTCCGTACTCGGCTACGACATTTTCTATGAAGGAAAGTTCGCCGGCTCTATCGACCTCCATCATCTCTCCGCTGAAAACCGTAGCTGCGAAATCGGCTATTGGCTAAGCAAAGATTTTGTCGGCAAAGGCATCGCGACGCGCGCAGCTAACAAAATCACCGAATATGCTTTTGATGAAATTGATATGCATCGCGTTATGATTCGGGCCGCCAGTAAAAATAAGGCGTCCTGCGCAGTCGCAGAACGCCTCAATTTCAGTCACGAAGGCACACTTCGCGATGAGGAATTGCTAGACGGAGAGTATTACGATACGGAAGTATTCGCAAAACTCAACCCGCATCACGAATCTAGCGGACAGTGATATTACCCATACTAT
Source organism: Candidatus Saccharimonadota bacterium (assembly GCA_017510835.1). GTDB lineage: Bacteria > Patescibacteriota > Saccharimonadia > Saccharimonadales > Saccharimonadaceae > UBA2834. Next base: position 1,263 of record JAFWLZ010000001.1, on the reverse strand, counting down.
TATCAATCTTCAAAGTAATATTAGATTTCCTGTCGCCACCCTCAATATTCTGGTCGCCCATACTCGTATCAGCTTCAACATTCACATCACCAACATTATCGATTTCTACATTACCCATCGATAGGTCAATCTGCGAATCTTTCGTCAGATGCAACTCTCTTATTTTTACATTACCCATACTGCTATCGATGCGCGCTTCGCCTAGACAATCGCCAAGTTCGAAATTGCCCGCGCTAAGCGACGCTTTAACATCTTTTACGCTTCCAATCTTCACATCGCCAGCCGAGCTATCAATCACGAGGCTAGCGAGCTCAAATTTCTCGATATCAACATCGCCATAGGACGTATCAATATTCAAATCACCAGCAAAGTCCTTTGGCAAAGCCAACTCGATCTTTACGCCGATCCAATTAATACAGAAGAAGTGACAATCATCAGATCGATCCTCAATCTTCAAGCTATCCTTACCGTCATCAACGTAAGCATAAGAATCCTTATCAGCATAAAATTTCAATGAAACCTTATTATCTTCGGATTCGGTATTTACGATTTTTAGGCTACCAGATTTAATCTTTACATCGACTTTATTAAGCTCCTCGAAATCATATTCTTTATCGATCACAAGATTTGAGCTTGTACTAGATTGACCGAAGTGAAACCCAAATAATCCACCTTTTCCAGTCAAGCCAATCACGAGCAAAGCACTAAGCCCCAGTACAATCAGCGATAAGAAAATAATCAAGAATATATATAAACCTTTTCGACCAGTTTTCATTATTCGCAACCCTCCTCGCAATCAACCGAATTACCGGTAATTAGCAATATTACGAGCTTCACAATCTGCGCAAGTACGGCATAAATTATCCAAATAATCCAGGTTATATGCCAAGCCATTGTCATAAAACTAACAATAAGGTATGCCGCCAAGGTTGTAAAACCAAGTACGCCATTAATCGCTTTATACACCTCGGCTTCTTTGCTGAGTTTTTTCTGCTTTTTCTTCTTCACGCTCTTATAATTAATAGCCGAGAAGATTATTATCAAAGTCGCAGCAGCAAGCAACAGCAAGAAAATACCCGACGCTACAACCGGATTCATGCCGAGCACTGGAATTGAAACCATAATAAATACGATCGCGATTACATAGGTGAATACGCCGGAAAGAATACCGATTAACTTCTTTTTCGCTACGCTCTTTTCTAACAACTCTTCAGCGCGCGCAGCATTTTCCTGAGCTTTTACCTCATCTGCTTCTTCGCTACC
>JAFWLZ010000011.1 GCA_017510835.1 Candidatus Saccharimonadota bacterium | reverse complement strand
TATGCTAGTCGATACGCATACTCATATTCATGATAAAAACGACCGCGCCGACTCGGCGGAGGGCATTTTCAAGCATGCTTACGAACAGGGAATAGATAAGATAATTACAATCGGTACGCGTCCAGAAGATTCGCTAAATGCCAAGGAATTTGCTGAAAAATGGGCTGAAAATGGCGAAAAAATCTTCTGGACTTTCGGTTTCCATCCTAATGAATACGCCGAAATCGATCGTGCCGACTTGACAAATACGATAAATATGGCCAAAAAGGCCCTTAAAAGCCCTCAGAACGTCGGTGTGGGTGAAATTGGCCTAGATTACCACTTTGACGGTTACGACGCTGAGAAGCAGCGAGAATTGCTTCTAGCAATGCTCCAGCTCGCGCAAGACACTAAAAAGCCTGTTTCATTCCATGTTCGTGACGCTTTTGACGATTTTTGGCCGATTTTTGATAATTTTCAGCTCCCGACCTCTGTTATGCATTCTTTCTCGGACAGCAAAAAGAACCTTAAAGCCGCTCTTGATCGAGGCCTATTTATAGGGGTGAATGGTCTGGCGACTTTCGCCGATATTACGCACCCTCCTCTCGAGAGAATGGTACTTGAAACAGATGCCCCCTACTTGACACCAGAGCCATTTCGTGGTAAAATGAATAAGCCTGGCTATGTGAGAAATATAGCCGAATGGGCAGCCGAATATTACAAGGTTGACTTCGACGAGGTGGCGCGTATTACGACCGCCAACGCCGAAAAAATCTTCAAGATATAGGGAGGCAATAATAATGGAAGAAAATACAATTCGCGAAGGCGGTGTTATCTATATCGCCCATGACGATGTAGAGGAAGACTCTACTTATCATCTACCGCTCGAATATGCCGAGCCGGCAGTTGTTTCTGATGCTCCAGTAGTAACTGAATCTTCCGTTGAAGAGGCCGCCAAGGTCGTACCGACCGAGCAGCCTGCTCGCCTTATCGACAATTTCTCAAACTCCGAGAAATTAAGCGATCAAGCCCTCTTCGATGAACTCAATAATGTGTCTGAGGAAGTAATAAAATGTCGCGATCAAGTCTTAAGCAAAATCTCTTAGGATTTCTTCGCAAGCAGCCAAACGCCGAACAACGCCGTCAGACTGCGGAACGCGATTTGATCAATGCGGAATCGGCCCTCGGCCGAACACTTTTTGGCGATGTTGTACCGGGCCATCAGCGCGAATTCTTCATGCATAAGAAAAATGTCTGGATTTGGCATGAAGACGGCATGACGATTCGATACGAAGTTCGCCAGAATGGTGTCTATAAAAAAGTCAACAACGGTAGCTATCGCAAAGTCACAGGTGTAGAGCTTGACCATTTTCGTGCTGCCGCCAACGCATATCTAAAACTCGTAAAGTCGCGTATTTATCAATAAACGGTATAATAAGTATATGGTTTATCTCGATTATGCCGCAGCAACGCCGCTTTCGAATAAGGCAAAGAATGCCATGTTGCCGTATTTTGATGAAAAGTTTTTCAATCCATCCGCGGCATATTTGCCGGCGAATGAAGTCCGCCAGGATTACGAAAAGGCAAAGGGCGATATTGCGCATGTTATCGGCGCAAAGGCCGCTGATCTCGTAATGACTTCCGGTGCAACTGAGGCGAATAGTCTTGTTTTTGCGGCAATTCCAAACGATGCGGAGGTTTTAATCTCGGCCGTCGAGCATCCATCCATCGTTGAGAATGCGAAGCAGAAAAAGATGCGAACGATTTCCGTCGATCAGAATGGTCGCATCGATATTGAAGATTTTCGCAAAAAACTATCATCAAAGACTCAACTTGTTTCCGTTTGTTTTGCAAGCAGCGAACTCGGCACGATTCAGCCGCTCAGTGATATTTCTCGCATTATCCAGGAAGAGCGCACGCGCCGTGCCTTTGCTGGTGAAGAAACCCCGCTCCATTTTCATTCTGATGCCTCGCAGGGTCTTGGCCTTGCCGAGCTAAAAGTTGCACGCCTTGGCGTCGACTTGATGACAATTAATGCTGCAAAGGTTTATGGGCCGAAGGGAATTGGCGCACTTTATGTTGGACGCTCTGTTCGCTTGAAACCGCAAAGTTATGGCGGTGGTCAGGAAATGGGTCTTCGCAGTGGCACAGAAAATGTTCCTGCGACGGTCGCATTTGCAGCAGCGATTCTTGATGCTGATAAACATCTTGGCGGCGAACGCAAACGCCTTGCCGAGCTTCGTAAAAAGTTCAAAAAACTCCTTGCCGAGCAAATTGATGGCATTGAATTTTTGAGCAAAGAAAAAGTTCAACTTCCAAATTTCCTTCCCGCGACAATTCCGGGCCTTGATGCTGAGCGTCTCATTTTTGCGCTCGAGGACAAAGGTGTTTATCTTTCGACTGGTGCTGCCTGCGCTGCAAGCAAAGGCGAAAAATCGCCAACCCTTAGAGCAATTGGTCTGAATGATGATCAGATTGCCGGCTCGCTTCGCATCACGCTTGGGCGCCCAACGACTGAAAAAGATATTGAGTTAGCCGCAAAAGCTATTGCAGAAGTAGTTGCAGCCGAACGCGCTCGTCTTACGAAATAATTACCAGTGATTCGTAGAGAAGTCGAGCCCCCGCTGCCGCCCATATACTTCGCCGCGTACTGAGGAGCCATCCTGTAATTTTTGGCGCAAATCTTTAATTTCGTCTTCAGAAATTTCGATATTATTCGGATTATCGCCGCCATTATCGTCGTCGCCGTATTCTTCGGCACCGTTTAGCAGAGCAACGGCTGCGTTGCGCTTCTTCGAAATACGCTCAGTCGCCTCTTCGGCTTTGTTATCCTTGCTCTTTTTGCTGCTTTGTTTGCTCGCGCAATCGTCATCATAGAGTACGCCCTCTGCTCGGTTGTAGAGCATTAATGCGTTTTCGTAATCGCTTCGATTTTTCGCATCATCGGCTTGCAGCTCGATACTGTACGACAAATTTACTCGAATCTGGCAAATCTTGTCTTTTGGCGGATTATTGCGGAGACTTTCTTGTAATTCGTTTTCTGCATTCTTTCCGTCTTTTCCTTTGATATATGCCGTGCCGGCATCATAATATGCAATGTATGGCTCGATAATATTTATGTTCTTATGGAATTGACTGATTGAAATTGCTCCACCGGCGTCATTTTGATTAAATCTCATTGAGAAAATTGCATCAAATATTCCAGGGCGGAGAAATAGTATGCTCGCAAGCACGAGAATAGTAATTGGCACTGAAGCAATCAGGAACATCTTTTTGCGTCGTTTTTTGCGAATCGACTCCTGATCAAGAATTGCTGGATCAAGATCTATCATTTTGCCGCCTTTCGTTCTAGTAGTAGGGTTGCGATAATTGCGTAGAAATCCCACATTAATAAGCCAATCGCGCCGAGCATTGCTATCCAGTACAGATCTTCAGATGAATCTGCTTTTTCATCGCTACGCTCATATGCTTGCGAAGAGTCAATATAGCTGTCGATTACGCCGATCTCTTTTTCGGAGGACGAGCGCGGCATATAATTTACTTTTAATTCGCCTGCGATATATTCCAGATTTTCTTCGTCGAGCTTCGAAATATGGTTTTCGCCGTTTTCTCGGATTGGCATAGATTCATCGACGTTTCCGTCTGAATCAATATAGCCTATCGTTGATCCTTCTTTTGTTCCGTAACCAATCACTGCGCCACCAGCAATTTCGTTTCTAAGTTCTTTTGAGTCAAATGCTGTGCGCTCTTTTATATCTTCTCCGTCAGACATGAAGATTGCGATACTCTTTCGTTTCGGATAGCGCTTGTTGTATTTTTGAATTCGCTCTGTTGCGTAATTGATTAAGCCGCCAAGATTTGAATCGCCACTTCGGTAAGTGCTCCTCGGTTTAAAGGAATCGGCATACGAATAGATCGCGCTAGGATTACTCACTAATGGCACTGCTTGGTAGATATTATAATCAAGCACAATTATGCTATACTTTGCTGCTGCAAAAGTATTTGTAATCGCTTTAATATCTCTAGCGACTGTCTGATATCTGTAATTTGAGCTACTCTCTGAGTCTTTTGCGGCCATGCTACCGGTATTGTCGACAATGAAGAATACATTCAAATTACTAAGCATCCTTTCTGCGTTCCCATTCGGAATGGCTGGTCTTGCCATTGCGAGCAATAATAATGCAGCGATTCCGATTCTGCGGAAATTCTTTGTTCTGCGGAATTGTTTTTTAATAATACAAAGGATAACTAAGCCGAAAAGAATTGCCGCAATGAAGTAAATAATAAATATTGGTACAATTGGTACAAATATCATAGGCGCAACCTCCAGACTATTGCGGCGAATATTGTGAAGCTAATGCCGGAAACGATTAATAGAAATACTGGGCTGTCATGATATGTAATTTCCGGCGCACCGGTTATCTTTGAACTCTCTTGTTCGGCGATCTTGTCAACAATCTTTGTGATAGTTTCTGCATTGATTTCGTCATTTTTAACATTATGGAAAGTACCTCCGGTATGCGATACAGCTTCTTTATAGAGTCTTTCGTATTGAGCATTTGTTGATGAGTTTGTCGAAATACCGTAAAAAGTTACATTATAGCGCTTCGCATAGCGGGCAGCCTGGTTAATATCTACTGTTTCATCTGAGCCAGCCTGGTTGTCGGTAGCTATAATAACGCTCTTTGATCGACTGCTATCTTCAAGTTTGTCGAAACTATTAATACAACCCACGACACCGTCGCCAATTGCAGATACAACCCCATTTTTGCTTACTGCTGAACCGTATTGTAAAAAGTCTCTTTCTAGTTCATTGGTGATGTCAATTACGGCATCATAGTCATCACTCAGTGGTACTATATTTGCCGGAACGCCATCGAAAATTGTTATGCCTACCCGCTCACCTTTTAGGCGTTTTGCAAATTCCTTAAAGTATTCGAGTAACATTCTTTGAAATTCACTCATCGATCCACTTGTGTCAAGACATAGAATAATATCCCGATTATTATTTTCTTTTTCTTTCGCTTCGCTTGCGATTGGTCGGGCAGCAACGGCCGTGAAAGAGAATATTGAAATTAAGAAACTGACGCCCGCAAATATGAGCAAAATGCGATAGCGCTGAATAGCACGACGGTATGCCGGAAGCATTTTGATCGTACGCGTATGCGAAATAACAGCCATCCGCTTCAAATCGCGCTCCTTACTCTTTTTGTGATAGCGATAAACGGCAAGGATAATTAATCCAAGGATGACAATCGGGGGAATAATGAATAACCAACTATATCTCATTACTGACTCCTCACTAACTGTCTTGCGCGTTCGGCGGAATCAGCGACTGAACCTTTTTCGAGCGTATCGAATTCGTTCGGATAATAGCTATTAATGAATTCGATGAGTCCAGTATGATGGGACTTTTTAATATCGCTTAGCGTCATTACGTCCGCATGAAAACCCATGCCTTCGCAGTAAAATAGACGTACGAGTAAACTAATTTGCTGATGACACTGCGATGCTTTGATTTGGCGTTTTTTATAACGCTCCTCGGCCTCGTTGATGAGTTTTATGTATTTATCGCGCAGCACATTCATATTGACGACTTTTGGTGCATTAATCTTGAGCGTACTGACGGTTTTGATTTCTTTTCTGCGCGTCAAATATAGAATGACGACGACGATCATGATTGCGATGCAGAGGAATAGTAAGCCTAGGACTAGCCAGACTGGAGAATAACTAATTGGTCCGTAAAATGGAGTCTTATCGCCTGACACGTTTTTGTTCCTCCAGCATCTTTATAATTCTCGGAATTGCGTGGTTGACGCTGTCAACGAAACTACAAACAATACCCATGCGGCGCAATGTTTTCTTAATGCCAACACGTTGCGCTTCGCGATATTGTGCTTCGGCTTCAGCAATCTTCTTGTTCTTGCGGAAATAGCGAGATAAGCGCATCTTACCGTCGAGGTCAACCGTATCGTAATCGAAAAGAAGCTCATTTGTCATTGGCGAATCTTCGACGATAATGAACATAATTTCATGACGAGCATGCAGTTTGCGGACCAATTCGGTATCAATTCGACTCACACTATCCGCATCGCTAATAATTAGCATGAAGCTACGTTCGCGATAGGTTTTTGAAACATAAGTAAGTAGGGAGGTGAGATCGCTATCCGGTGCCGTTAATTTCATCGACTTCGAATATTTGTCGAGGAAGTTTTCGATATAGGCAGTATCTTCTTTTAGTCCATAGCGCTTATTTTCACCTTTATTGCCATAAATCATCCCGACGAAATCGCCGTGATGCTGCGCAATATAGGCCATTACGCCGGCGCAAAATGTTGCGACTTCCTGTTTGCTTTCGCCACTCGGTGCAAGCGTCGCCATTGTATTGCCGCTATCGGCTACTAGCAAAATATTATGTTTTCGCACGGCGACATATCGACGAATCATCACTGAACGTGAACGCGCCGTTGCTTTCCAGTCAATATCCTTTATGTCGTCGCCATAGTTATATTCGCGTAAATCATCAAAATCCAAACTACGCCCTTTAAAGACCGAACCATAATTACCAGAAAGGACATTTCGCACGCGTCGCTGCGCGAAGATGTCCATTTTCTTTCGAACTTTTACGAGATAGCTTGGCATTTCCCCTTATCCCAACCCTATGGTGTTTGAATTTTTGTGAAGATTGCGTCAATGATTGCTTCTGAATGAACGTCATCGGCGGCTGCTTCGAAGTTTAGGATGATGCGATGGCGAAGCGCGGCATGGCGGAGCTGTTTAACATCGTCTGGCGTAACATATGCGCGGCCATTAATAATCGCGAGTGCTTGTGCAATTTGGAGTAGTGCGATGCCGCCACGTGGGCTGACGCCGAATTCGACATAGCGCGCGAGATTTGCATCGATAATTGCGCGAGGATTTCGAGTTGCAGTTACGATGTTTACAATGTAGTTCTTAATCGAATCATCCACCGCTACGCGCTTTGCGAGCATTTGCAATTTTTTGATATCTTCGACAGAAACCTTATCTGCTTCACCTAGATCTGTCGTAGTCTGTCCGGCGAGAGTGTAGTTGAGGATTTGCATTTCCTCGTCACGAGTAGGATATTCGACAATTTCCTTTAGTAAGAAACGATCAAGCTGTGCTTCTGGTAGCTCGTAAGTGCCTTCCTGTTCAATTGGGTTTTGGGTTGCGAGGACGACAAATGGCTCTGGCATTTTGTAGATGACGCCACCAACTGATACTTGGCGTTCCTGCATCGCTTCGAGCATGGCGGATTGGGTTTTGGCACTAGAACGGTTAATTTCGTCGAGGAGCACGAAATTTGCATGTACTGGGCCAATCTTTGTATCGAAGTTGCCGCTGTTGTAATTATAGATTTGCGTGCCAATGATATCGCTTGGAAGTAAATCTGGCGTACACTGAATGCGACTAAAAGTTCCACTTGATGCTTCGGCAATTGTTTTTGCGGCGAGAGTTTTTGCAAGACCTGGGACGGATTCGAGTAGGACATGACCGCCAGCAATCAAGGCAACTTGCATCGCGAGTTTTAATTCTTCCTGGCCAACGACTTTTTTGCTGTAGGCCTGGCTTAGTTTATCGATAATTTGTTTTGCTTCGGCAAGTTCTTGCTCACCCATAGGATTGTTTTGGTTCATATATCTCCTCTCTTATGCCCAATACAAACTTATACTATTTGCCATATTAATTTTATCGTCTTCGGAATAATTGTCTGGTTGATCGAAATAGTGCGCGTCATCAAAGAAGCTATTCTGTAGAACGTCCATATAGACGCAGCCGTCCGTATCAATCAGGAATTTGTCAGAAACTGCGGAAGTAATATTACCCACCACGCCAATTACGGATGCTGGCGCGTAGGCTTTAAGGATATTCAATGCGACTTGGATTTGGAAGGACGATTGTAAGACGTCTGCAAATAGGAGAATATTGCGGTTGTTAAATGCCGCAAGGTCGAAAGCCGGAT
>JAFWLZ010000010.1 GCA_017510835.1 Candidatus Saccharimonadota bacterium | reverse complement strand
TGAAGATCGATCCGCTTATTCGCTATGGCGGCGCATACGAGTCGAAAGAAATCGAAGTGAAAAAATTTCACAAAACAGATACAAAACAGGTATTATCTATTCGCGACATCCAGAAGAGTTATTGCGAGTTCGTCGAACGCTATCTGATGGATTTTAAGCCAGATGTCGTACATGCACACGATTGGCTTACTTACGAGGCGGGTATTCTCGCAAAGAAACAGTACGGCATCCCACTCGTTGCGCATGTCCACGCAACAGAATTTGATCGTGGCGGCGAAAATGGCGGTAATCCGCTAATTCACGAGATTGAATATCAAGGCTTAATTTGGGCTGATAAAATTATTGCCGTTAGCCAGGCCACGAAGAATATCATCGTCGAGAAATACAAGATCCCGGCAAGTAAAATTGATGTCGCATACAATGGCTGGACTTCTCCAGACGACGATTACCATTACGACGGTTCAAGCTATCAATATCTCGAGAATCTAAAGAAAAAAGGCTATACGATTATTTCTACCGTTGGTCGCTTCACGCTACAGAAAGGCCTCTTCCATCTCATGCGTGCGGCTGCACGCGCAATTAGTTTCCATCCAAAGATGGTCTTCCTTTTCGCGGGTGATGGCGAGCAAAAAGATGAACTCATGCGCATGAGCGCCGACCTCGGCATCTCGCAAAACGTTATCTTTACTGGTTTTATTCGCGGCAAACAATTGCGCGATATTTATAGCATTTCCGATATTTTTGTAATGTCTTCCGTATCGGAGCCATTTGGCCTCACCGCACTCGAAGCTGCTCATCATGGCAATGCCCTGATCGTAACAAAGCAGTCTGGCGTTGGCGAGGTCTTGCATTCAATTCTTCGCTACGATTTCTGGGACGAAGACAAACTTGCTGGTGCATTAGTCAACATCGCTGAGAGCCCTGCTCTTGTAGATTCCTTACGCGATGGCATCAAACACGAATACGCACGCATCTCTTGGGATGACGTTGCGAAAAAGTGCGTCGAAGTGTATGATGAAGTAAGGAAACATAAGAGAAATCGGTTTTAGGCGAGGTAATACTAATCAATGCGTTCAATAGTCTTATATTTGCACATGCACCAACCGTGGCGCTTGAAGCACTACAGCATTTTTTCCGTCGACCACGATCATGATTATTGGACCGAAAAAGATTGGTACGCCGGCACGAATAATGAGCGTATCTTCAAGAAAGTTGCCGAAAAGTCCTATCGCCCAATGCTCGCAATTCTCGAAAAATGCATCAATACTTATGCTGGTTTCAAGTTCTCGATCTCCATCACTGGCACGTGGTTAGACCAGGCCGAAAAATGGGAACCAGAACTAATCGAAACATTAAAGCGTCTAGTTAAGACTGGTCGCGTCGAAATCGTAGCCGAGACATATTATCATTCACTTGCTTTCTTCTATGACCGCGAGGAATTCGAGGCACAGGTCAAAGCGCATCAGGACAAGATTCATAAATTATTTGGCGTTAAGAGCCAGGTTTATCGCAATACCGAGCTATCTTATAATAACGAGCTCGCACGTTGGGCCGACGAATTCGGCTTCAAAGGCATTCTCGCTGAAGGATGGGATAAAATTCTTGAATGGCGCAGCCCAAACTTCGTCTATCGTCCAGAAGGATGCAAGAATATTAAGCTACTCATGAAAAACTATCGTCTTTCCGATGATGTCGCTTTTCGCTTCTCAGACAAGCACTGGAAAGAATGGCCGCTTACAGTCGATAAGTATATTCAGTGGCTCGAGGCGGCAACCCTGCGCGGGCCATTAATCAACCTCTTCATGGATTTTGAAACCTTTGGCGAAAACATCTGGGAAGATACCGGCATCTTTAAGTTCTTCGAACACCTCGTTTATCGTTGGGATCGCGACAAGGATAATAATTTCTTGACCGTCTCCGAAGCTTGCGATGCTGCAGAGCCGACCGCAGAGATTTCAATGCCTTGGACAGTAACCTGGGCAGACACTGAGCGCGACTTGTCGGCTTGGCTCGGCAATTCAATGCAACACGAAGCAATGAAGTCTGTCTATAGCCTCAAAAACGAAATACTTGCAAGCGGCGATCCGAAGATTATCGAAGACTGGCGTCGTCTACAGACCTCTGACCATCCATATTACATGTGCACAAAGTATTTCAATGATGGCGACGTTCATGCCTACTTCTCACCATACGATTCGCCTTATGACGCATTCTTGTATTATATGAATGCTCTTCGCGATATGCGCGGCAGACTTGACGGTATCACACGACGTAAAAAATAACATCAAAAAACTGGAGCATATCGCTCCAGTTTTTTATTGCTCAACCACGTATGGATTTTCCTTTGTGCCGTCGCCAGAAACGCCGACTTTTGTTCCAGCTTTTAGCGAGACAGATGGGCGGAAACCGCTCTTGTCATAAAAGATTTCACGATTAAACATATATGTACTGCCCATAACATAATAACGGTTGCTGCTGCCGGTTCCAGACGATTGTGGTGTCATTGTCCAGTTATACCACGAGCTCGTCAAATATGAATCCATATTGCCATTATTCATGCCAGCAAGCGTAAATTCATCCGCCGTGAGTAGCCCAACTTTGTAGCCCAACTTACCATTACCATTAGTCGTATCGGACTTCGTAAACGCATCTCTTTGCAAAGGACAATCTAAAATTGGTGCG
>JAFWLZ010000009.1 GCA_017510835.1 Candidatus Saccharimonadota bacterium | reverse complement strand
TGCACGATACCAATCAAAGTGTTCGCAATAATAATTGGCAAAAAAGTAATATCGCGATAGGAACGAACGAGGCAAAGCAGTACAGCAATCGTCGCAAATACAAAATTGAAATAAGTGAAAGTGTTCGTCGCAATAATTTTTCCGACGGACTTTGAAGGCGGTTTAACGGCAGTATTAACTAGCCCGGCAGAACGCGCCTTACGTACCTGCTCGCGCGTCAAACCAGTCTTCGGATTGACCTCAAAAACCTCGCCTTTTTCCATATAGTTATTATACCGCATCTTGACAGATTGCGGCGTTTAAGATAGAATAAGCATAACAATTTTTGCAAAAATAAAAAGGCCAAAATAATGGAAAAAATAAAACATCTTAAAAACAAGAGAGTATTAGCTATTGCTATTCCAGCGATTGCACTCATTGTTATAGGCGGAACTATTGCTGTCAACCGCAACCGTATTAGTTTTGCAAACGACTTTAAGTTAGCCGGATATGAAACTCTATTCACTGAAACTTTTGACGCTCCGCAAAATTGGAAAACTTGCGAGACGATAGATAAGACTATTACGGCCACGAATGATACTGATTCTTCTGGTCCGGTTTCAATTCGTATCAAACTTGAAGAACAATGGCTTGCTGCTGATGGCACGACTGAATTACCGCTCGTTTCTGCTGCTTCTGGTCTGACGATGGCGCAGATTAACTTTACACAAAATTCTGGTTGGACAAAAGACGGCGCATATTATTACTATGATACTGATCTTGCAAAAGGCGCAACGACTTCTTCGCTCATCACTGGCGTAACGCTAAACTGCAATGCAAACCTTAGTGTTACTGAGCCCGGCTCCGATGGTGTATATGCTGACGGTACTTATCATTTGAAGATTACCGCTCAGGCGATTGATGCGGATAGTAAAGATGAGTGGCGATATATTTATGACGCGGTCAAAGATAGAGCAAATCCGGATACAAATATTGACTTTACCAAGAAGGCTACAATCGCAACTGGTAATGGTAACGGCGTAAATCGCTATACTGAAAATGGGCAAGACGTTTATTACTTCCGCGGCGAAGTAAACGACAATAACGTCATCTGGGCGGATAAGTGCTGGAAGATTGTAAGAACTACCGCAACTGGCGGTACGAAGATGATTTATAACGGGCTTCCAACTACGGTTGATGGAGCGCAGCAATGCAATGCTACTGGTGTAGATAGTCTGATTACGGTAAATATTGACGGTGTTGATAAAAATTCTTTTAATTTTAGTAATAATGGACACTCTCCTTCTGATGTTGGTTATATGTATGGCACTCGTATCGAGCTTAGCACGCTCTCTCCTGAATCATCGGCGGTCTTTACCTTTAGCAATGACGTAAGCAGAAATGGTAATACCTATACTCTCGACACATCTGCCGGTCAGTCTATTTCTGGTACCTGGATGAATAAGCGTACGGATGCTGCTGTGCGCTACCACTATTTCTGTACTGACGGTGCTATCTCTTGTGATAATACTAAGATTGGTTATATTTACTACTACGGAGATTCCGCTTTCATCTGGTATCTAAACTTTGATGGCTACAATAGTATTGAAGATGCAAAGACTGCAATGTTTGCAAATACTAACGATTCTAATGCTAAAGTGATGATTGAAACCTGGTTTGAACAGCAAAATCTCGATGGTCATATTGCTGATACTAAAAACTACGAAGATGACCTTGAGGATGCGGTTTTTTGTAATGATCGTAGCTATTATTATGGCGCTCTTAAAGGAAAGGATAGCAATGCAATGGCTATAGGTAGTATGGGACCTTATAACTGGCATGGCGCTTACGGTCGAATCGCAGTAAAAAATTCGAATAATAACTACGAACCAAGTTTAGATTGCTCAAACATATACGATGCTTTTACAAAAGATAGTTCTAATGGCAATGGTAAATTAAGGCATGAGATCGGTCTTATAACTGCCGACGAACTCACTATGGCTGGTATAGGTTATCCTGGCTATGACGCGACTGACTATCTTTATGTCGGCAAGTCTACGTGGTCGGCTTCGCCTGGTTGTTTTGGTAATAGTGCGGGCTGGTGGGTATGGAATCTATATGCTAGTGTGTCTGGCGGCGCCGTTACGGACGGTTTGCGTCCTCTCGTTTCTCTAAAATCTGGCACAAAATACACGAGCGGCACCGGCTTAAAGACTGATCCATACATTGTCGAGTAATTAGGAGTGTTATACTAGATACATGGCTAAACAAACTGCGAAGACTACTAAAAATTCCAAACAACCTAAGAAAACTACTAAAACTACAAAGACCACCACAACTGCGAATCGCAGAAAAAAGGCTGAAAATGAAACTCGCGAGCTCTACTATCAGAGCCCGGCGATTGAGCGCAAAGTCAGTCTTACGACCACAATAATCGTCGCGGCAATTACGCTTGCGGCTGGCCTCGGTATTGGTATTAACTGGGATAGTTTGACGAGTAATTTTTCGCCATATCTTGGCGGTAAGAAAACATCGAATACTATTAACTTTTCCGCTCTCAATTCCGTCTATAGCGAACTTGAAGAAAATTTTGACGGCGAACTGGATAATGAAAAAATCATCGAGGAAGCAAAGCGCGGCCTCGTTAATGCGGCCGGCGATAAATATACCTATTACATGACCGCAACTGAAGCGGAAGAATTCCAGAAAGATTTGAATGGTGACGTCGGTGCGGGCGTCGGTGTAGAAATTGGTGAGCGTGATGGCTATATCAAAGTCCTACGTACTACGCCAGACAATCCGGCACGAAAAGCAGGTGTTCTTGCGGGTGACATTATTTATAAAGCTGACGGCGTAGACATTTCTGGCGGCACCGTTGAAGACGCAGCAAAGAAACTCCGCGGCGCTGCAGGCACAAAAGTTAAGTTGACGGTTATTCGCAATAATAAAGAGATTGATTTTGAGCTCACTCGTGAAACAATCAATAATGTTTCAGTCTATACAGAGTACAAAGGCAAGACTGCGATTATCACGCTTACGCGTTTCGATCAGGAAACCGGCAAACTCGCACGTAATGCGGCAAATGAGGCAATTAAAAAAGGCTGCGACAAGTTCATAATCGATCTTCGTGGCAACGGTGGCGGTTACGTTAGCGCAGCAAAGGAAGTCGCCTCGCTTTGGATTGACGGCAAGATCGTTGTCGAGCAAAAATCTAGCAACGGCATTTATAACGATAAGACCTATGCAAGTTCCGGCCAGGCAATTCTCGCTGGAAAGAAAACGATTGTTTTAACGAACGGTACGACTGCGAGTGCGAGCGAAATCGTCGCTGGCGCATTGCAGGACTACAAGCTTGCGACCCTCATTGGCGAAAAGACCTATGGTAAGGGCAGTGTCCAGGCGCTTAAAGATTTACCGAGTGGCGAATTGCTTCGTGTCACGATTGCGAAGTGGTATACGCCGAACGGCCAGAATATTAATGGTGATGGTATCAAGCCAGACAAAGAAGTTGAGCGCACTTTCGACCAGATTAATAAGGACGAAGATCCGCAGCTCGACGCAGCACTAAAATATTGATAAACTATTTAACAAAAAGGAGGAGTCATGCCAGAGTTTGATGTGTTTCAGTGGGCGAACAATGTCGATGAAATCAAAAATAACGTTTCCGTAGAACTATTTCTATTCAATAAAAACTACACACCATACAAGGTCCGCTATTCGGATGTATTGATGCAAGCGATTCGTAGCATGTTCATGCTCGAAGCGGTCGAGTATGTCATTAAAGAAGCAGACAAGGGCCTCGAGTGCCGCGAGTATGAGCTGTCTGATGGCGAGGATAAAGTAATCTATCGCATTGGCCTCGATAAAGTTGGTCGCGCCGAGACGCTAATCCATCTTATCGAAAATGAATACAAAGACATTGCTTATTTCACTGACGATGAATATGAATTCAAACGCATCAAAGGTATCATTGCGAAATTTAGTTATCCTGGTGATGACGGTCAGAAGACTTTCTATATCGCTAAGAATCTAGCTGCCTCAAGTGCATTGAAAGGTAAACTCAGCTGGGAGCTCAACGGCGAAAGCTTTGAGCCACTGACCGCAGACATCGCAATCAAGGTTCCAGAAGGGAATGAAACCGCAATCGTTGATGGTCAGATCGTTATCTTTAATCAGAGCAAATTCGAAAAACTCTTCCAATATGACTTCAAACAGCAACTCATCTCTGAACAAAAAGCCAAGGAACTCGAAGATGCCTACAAGCTCAGTTTTCCTGAAGGCCTTACTTTGAATGCGCTTCTCGAAGATAAGAAGCCGCTCGTCAAGAAACTCCAGAATGTCGAAATCGGCGAGATGAGTCAAGAGCAACTCCTTGATTATGCTGACGAAATGCAGCTCGAGCTTATGACTGACGACGAAAACAAGATTATTATCATGGACGATAAAGATCTTAGCATGTTTGTTAATCTCCTTAGCGAAGATTACTTTGTATCGCCGGTAAATGGCCGCCGCTACGAGATTAAGAGCAAGAAGCTTCTCGACGAGCCAGAAGGTGAGCCG
>JAFWLZ010000008.1 GCA_017510835.1 Candidatus Saccharimonadota bacterium | reverse complement strand
TTGCGAAATTACAGCAGGCGCAATACATCATAAACAACCAGAACACGCGCTATTCTTATGGCGAATTGAGCCGAGCATTCAAACTCGACGCAAGTAAATTGAAACTAGTCTATGCGCTATACGAATATCGCCACGTAAATACAAATCCAAGCGTATCGTTCTGGACGCTCATCAACTTTATCGATGAGAAGATTTTGCCGGTACCAGAATATGCCAGCCGCCTAGGCGAGGACGAGAAGACAAAACTCGCCACGATTGCAACTTTAATGCGCGCAGCAAAGGCGGGCGTGCAATATAATTACGACGCTTTGTACCGGGCAATTTTGCCGCTCTCTGGCCAGTTTGATGAGAATAAATTATATCTTGCTTATCTCTATCATGGTTCGCTCTACGATTACGACGAGAACTGGACACTGACACTCGAAGTATTCGTGAATTTCTTGACTGATAAGATTTTGCCGGATTCGCGCTTCGCGGCACGAATTGACGACGAAACACGCCAAAAGGTTTTGGACGGTCGCGATACGATTAATAGCGCAAAGGAATTGCTCGTTGGCCCGAACCATTACCGTATGTTGATTGAGTCTTACTTACCGGCTGAAGGCGAACAGACTTTTACGTTTATTCGCAAGCTCAAAGAAAAACTCGGGCCAAACAATAAAACCGATTATTTCTTGCTCGGCGACTCCGCAATGGCTTATGAGATGTCACAGACATTTAGTAGCGAGATGGACTTCATCACGATTATCACGATGCTTTCGATTTTCGTAGTGGTCGTCTTTACCTTCCGCTCGGTCTTCGTTTCAATGTTACTAGTATGCGTGATTCAGTGTGCGGTTTATATTGTGATGGCCTATTTGTCGCTCACTGGCTCAAGCATTTACTTCATCGCGCTGATTATCGTCCAGGCAATTTTGATGGGCGCGACGATTGACTATGCGATTTTGTTTACTTCGTATTATGTCGAGAATCGCAACTACTTCAAGCTCGGCGTGAAGGAGGCGCTGATTAATACTTATAATAAATCGATTAGCGCGATTCTGACGTCAGCATCGATTCTGATTATTGTGACGGCGATCGTCGGTAACTATACTTCGGCGATTGCGGGTAAGATTTGCCAGTCGATTTCGCTTGGCACCTTCTGCGCGACGATAATTATTCTTGGGCTTTTACCGGCATTACTCGCCGTGCTCGACCGCTGGATTATCAAGAAGTCTAAAGTTTAATCAGCTCGTATTCGCGAGAACCGATACCGAGAGCTTCGGCAGCTTCGATAGTATGCTCGCCATTGAGCGATTCGACGCGTTCCATAAAATGATCGCGACCGGGATCTTTGCTAGCTTTGATAAGGTCTAGACAAGCCTGATCGATTGCGACTGGGTCAGTGCTTGCGAGAATGCCGATATCTTTCATGCATGGATCTTCGGCGACGCTGCAACAATCGCAGTCAACCGAAAGATTGACCATCATATTAATGTAGGCAATGTTCTCGCCAAACATTTGCGTAACAGTCGAAGCGGCATCCGCCATACTTTCAAGAAAAGCATCCTGTTTGGTCTTTAGAATCCAGCAGAGGCGACGACCTTTAGTCTTGCCGGCGGAGTGAATGCGAGCTTTACCGGCGCGCGAAGCACAGCCGATCGAAAGTTGTTTTAATGCCCCGCCGTAGCCACCGTTTGGGTGACCTTTGAAATGCGAGAGAACAAGCATCGAATCGTAGTTCTTGATGTTTTTGCCGAGGAGATTATATTTGAGCTGCGTGCCATTTTCGATTGGGACTTTAAGATCTGGGCCGGTTGCATCCATGAGATCAACATCAAAGTATTTGTTCCAGCCATGCTCTTCGATGAGCTTGAGATGACTCTCGGTATTGTCGCGGACGCCAGTACCAGATGCGTCGCCATAGGCAGTATTACATTCGACGACTGTGCCGCCGACTTTGTCGATGATTGGTTTAACGAATTCTGGTTTTACGTAGTTTTGATTCCCCTTCTCGCCAGAGTGGAGCTTGACAGCGACTTTACCTTTCAGCTCAATATTTAGAGCTTCATAAACTTTGATTAGAACCTTTGGGCTAATCTCTTTCGTGAAGTATACTTTCGACTTTGACATATTTCTCCTTTACTTCATTATACTTGATTAGGGTTTTCGTCATTAAGTCTTGTGTTTTTTTACGAAAAGTGGTAAAATATCTTATGTGAGCGGGCCGGTAGCTCAGCTGGTTAGAGCACGAGCCTCTTAAGCTTGGTGTCGTGGGTTCGAGTCCCACCCGGCTCACCAAATGAAAGAATTATTGAACCCGCCGCAAGGCGGTGTTTTTATTTGGCTGAGAGCAAGTAGCTTTTCTTAATGAGTTCAAATATTAGTCCGTTCGGTAAAGTCCCATCAAGCCAAATAGTGATCCAGTTGTTCTTATTCATGTGATAAGCCGGGAAGATATGGTCACTCGTTTCGGCGAAGTCATAAGTCTGATTTTTATCAAACTTGAGATTAATAACGTCGATCGCTTTATCTTCTTTTAATCCCAGACTCTTGCTGGATATAGTTGCGACTAGTGCAAACCATTT
>JAFWLZ010000007.1 GCA_017510835.1 Candidatus Saccharimonadota bacterium | reverse complement strand
GGCTTTACTTGTATCTAAAATAAAGAGAAAGGGAGTCAGTATGTGACTATTTCTTGCAAGTAGTGAGCTTGGTAATTATCCAAAAACGCTACGACGTTTAGCGGGTGGCAATCGCCGCGTGTTAATTATTCGCAATGCGCGCGACTATCGACCAGAAGATTATGTGGCCGGGATTCTAGGCGATAAAACTGCCCTGTTTTTGCAGTACGGCTTCGATCCTCAGGTCTTAGATTTGCGTCAGTTCTTCGGTAGAAAAGAAGAGCTCGAGGAATATCTCGACCAGTACGATCCGGGCATTATTTACTGTCTCGGCGGCAATCCTTTTATCTTGAATGCGGCACTACATCTGAGCGGCATGGATAAAATTATTCGTAGCGCCTTGCTGTCTGACGCGATTGTTTATGCGGGCGAAAGTGCTGGTATTATGGTTGCAACAAAAGATTTGACTCCATACATTAGAGAAGGTCACGAACCGCAAGATTCGAAGGCTCTATACAAAAAAGAGGCGCCTACTGAAGGTCTCGGCCTAATAGATTTCTATCCAATCCCACACGTAAACCGCGGCGAACACCGCGATAGAACTGACTACTATATCCGTCGCATTGAATCAATCCGCAAGCGCCCAGTCTTGATGAATGACTCTGATGTTTACGTCGTTGACGGTCGCAAAGCCGAATTGCTTCGCGGCTAATTCTAGAATATCCATTTTTTACAGTGCCCCGTGTGCTATAATAAGCATATGCAGGATGATAATGTCTCATACTTGAAGGCCTTTTTTCGCAACAAATGGGTCCGAATTGTTTTGATTCTCGATGTTAT
This sequence comes from Candidatus Saccharimonadota bacterium, assembly GCA_017510835.1. Lineage (GTDB taxonomy): Bacteria > Patescibacteriota > Saccharimonadia > Saccharimonadales > Saccharimonadaceae > UBA2834. The sequence goes on along the minus strand of JAFWLZ010000007.1, from coordinate 20,393 downwards.
CGCTATTGCTGTTGTTATAGGTGCTTACGTTCGCCAAGCAACAAAAATCTCAACTATTTCATTTAATATTGCGCCAGTCGATGCTACGATTTCAGTTAATGGCGATTCGAGCTATAAAAATGGCCGGTATTCTATTACTCCTGGTACATACGAAGTGAAGATTTCGCATAAGGATCTAGAGACTAAAACGATGAAGATTAATATTGAATCGCGCCACTATGTAGTTGTTACTACATTTCTTGCGGGCGCTGACAACAATTTCGATTTTTATGCGCAGCGGAACCGTAGCAGCTCATATCAGAAGCTTAAAGATATTGCTTCGAAAGACAGCAATATTACTACGGATGGAGATACGTCTGCACAGGATTTTATTGAAAATTTTGAGCATATACTATCTATAACAGATAAGCTTCCCATTAAGGGCTACGTTTATGCGGATCCGAATGCTAGCTCATCGACGGGCGGCTTCGCTATACGGGACGGTCGAAGTAATAAAAAGTGCGAAAAGGCTGCATGTCTGCTTGTGAAGTACTATGGAAAAGATTACGAGGAAGAAGTCAAAAAACAGATTAAAGAAGCCGGATATAATCCAGACGATTACCAGCTAATTTATGAGAGGTATTCCTAATGATTAAAAAAACATCAACATCAATGCTCCGGCATTTTGTAATGTTTGCTTTATGTTTAGTTTTCTGTCTTGTGATTTTTGGAGGCGATTCTTGCTTTGCGGAAGTTAAGGCGCAAGGTCTAACTGATGCTCAGTTGGACAGATTCGCTGCAAATCAAATCTATTTTTACGATCCTGGTGACTGCGTAAATAAAGTAAGTAATAATATAGGTACAGAAGGGTGTTTCAAAGTCGATACTAATACTAGCGCTACTGATTTCTGGTACTGGGAGAACAGCATACAAAACTATCCAAAGATTGCTTACACTAATACATCGGAAAAAGACAACGATACGCTTATAAGCGAGACTATGACTGATGATGAATTTGGGGGGTTGCAATATATTTATGCAGAAAATTATGATATAGATTATACGGAAAACACTATAGATGGCTGGGTTCCAAGATTTACTAAGAATGGTGGAGACAGCACAAGGAAATATTATTGGATAGTACTAATATCGGGCGTGTATTCAACTGGGTTCGGAGAAACATATGTTGCGACTTTCGAAAATTTAGATGAGCCGATATACTTTATTACCTACGATGCGCATGCATGTAAAGATTTATTAGGCGACGGCGTCGGCACTGACTATTGTTCGATGGCACAAAATGACCCTGATTCAGTCGCTCTTGGCTATCATACTCTCGGTGCAATTTCGGAGACATCTGGGGGCATATCTGAGGCCGCAAATAAGGCAGGTAAACTAAAATCCCTATGTCGCATAAAGGGGCGTGGTGAAGTCCAAGCGAGTATGAGCGATACAGGCGTATACGGCGGGACGTTTAATAACAGCGTAAGCGATCAGTCGGGAGGTGGGGGTTCAACGAACAATAGTACTTCGGTAGTCGGAAATATACACGAGGATTCTGATAATATAGGCTGTGCTAATGGTACTAAGGATTTGGGCATCGATACGGAGGCATACGATCACGGATATAGAATTACGATCCGCCTCTGTTCAGTTCCGAATATTACCTCGACAAGTGAGACGGATACTGATGGGTATATACATGTAAATTCGCGTGCGTCTGGGGCATACTATGCATTAGGAGAAAAATATAAAGAGCTGTATGGCAGTACCTTGTCTGCGTCACAAAGCTACCGCACGATGGAGCAGCAAGAATATTTCTGGGGTTGCTATCAGTCTGGATCATGTAATAAAGGTTATCTGGCGGCGAAGCCAGGATACAGTAATCACCAGCTCGGAACGGCAGTCGACTTTGCCATGGACGGAAGTGGCTGGGGAGATACTGGCATTAGCGGATTCTTTAATGAATATTTAGCCGAATATGGCCTAGCTCGCAATGTGTCTAGCGAGGATTGGCATGTTAGTCACGCAAGTGACGAAAATCCAGATAGTACTGGTTCTGATTGTACGTCTCATGAAGGTGATTATCCTTTCTACTCCCAGAGCAATTACGATCAGAGCGACCATGAAAATTCTTCTGAAGACTGGACGACCATACCGTATGGCGAGGGCACCGTTGCCTCGTCAGGATGCGGTCCGACGTCCATGGCGATGCTTACTACGGCTGCCACAGGCAAAGATGTTTACCCGCAAGATATTATTAATGCGACGAAAGCTTCTGGTTCTTATACTTTGTCCGCCGGGACAGAACTAGATAAGATAGTTGGCGAAAAATATGGCATTGAAGTCATTGCTGAATCGTACTCATCGAAAGACGATGCCTATGAGAAAATGAAAAAATATTTAAATGATGGCTACATGATTCATCTATCTGGCCATTGTCTAGACGATAATGCTGATGAAAACGGAGCATGCAACGGTTTTTCGACTAAGCATACTAAAGGACACTACATAGGATTGTTTTCAATCGACGGTCAAGATAATGTATCGGTAGCAAATTCCGGTAAGGTTGGTAATAGTACGGTTCCGCTTCAAGATATTGTTAATATCATACACCATGAAGTCTTTAGTGCTATTAAAGGCAACGGTAATGGCGGTGGCAGTAACTGCTTTGACTATTGCTCGAACGGTAGCGCCAGTGGCGAATCCGTGGGCGACGATGGTCTCACCATAGAGCAGGCTAAGACGTTCATGATGAATTATGGTGAGAACAAGAATGATAGCTCTAAAAACGCAGTTGGGGAAGGTTTGTGGACTATAGATTGTAATGGCGGCGGCGGCTCTAACTGTGTAACATTCTCGGCATTCTTTATGTCGAAATTCACTACTATTGCAAATGCGAACGGCAGGTGGGGGGCTGGGGATGAGGTTGTAAATAAATTGAAAGAAAGAAATGTCGAGGCGACTTATGGCACAGAGCCAAAAGTATATGCCGTCCTTAGTACCGAACCTCAGCATACAGCGGTGGTGCTCGGGCACCACGACGGGAAGTGGATCGTTGGGCACGCGAGCTGTGGGTACACCGGCGTCGGTAGAGGTAACGGCGGGAGCGGCAGCCTCGAGGGCGACAGTAAGGGTGGCGGCGCAGGCTTTATTGCTATTGAGGAGAGCGATGATCCTCTTCAGTGGCAATGGATGAAAAACAAGGTAGAATTTGCTTATCCAAACAGTGTAGATACGGAGGGGATTAAGGAGTACCTAGAAAATGGAACCTAATTGGCTTCAGCGCTTCTCGAATAATGACGGTGAAGCAAAAAAAATAAATCCAGTCGTTGCGGTGTTTGTAGTTATACAGGTGATTCTGTTTGTTTTAGTTATTATTACTATAGCGCGATTAAAAGGCGACGATGTGACCGAGAATGATGTGGCATATAACAAGAAGGCGCCGGAGCTTGTTGTGAATGGGCTAAAAGATGCAGCCTCTTTCTTAAAGGAATCTGATATAGCGGATATCCAAAAAAAGATCTTTAAAGTCGTTGCAAAAAGCACTAATGACATAAATACCGATAAAATTGAAGCAACTATTCGCAGTGATACGGTATATCTTCAGAGTTTCGACGAAAACACGAATTACCTAAAAATGACGATTGATATCCCGAGCATCGAGCAGTCGTATAACGTAATTTATGGCTCTAATGCTGTACTAGACCCTGAGGTGTCAACTTTTGTACTTTGTCCAGATAGCAAGGAAGAGGTTGTATATAAAAACTTTAAATGCAAGAATGGCGATGATGAATCGATTCGACATAAAGTCGTAGCAAAATATTTACGATTATTCAGTAAGAGAAATAATCATTTCTCTGCTGGTGCGGGCGACAGTAGTTCTGATGTAATTACTATTGCTCCCTCTTCCTTCAATAATAGCGAAGCAACCAAGACCAGTTATATAAATGAGGTTAAGGCGTCAATTGACTCTCTCGGCATGTCGTCTGATGATTATAAATATTATGTTCTAACTGCTGCCGATGTCGATTATGATCATAACGAGAATATATAATTTATCTCAATACTTTTAAAACAATCAAAAAAACGCCTCTCGGCTAACGTTTCTTGTTTTTGCTCTTAATACTCTTGTATTTTGGTCCGCGGAAAAATAGCTAAAGACCTGTTAAACCGCAATAAATAAAGACGACGCCGTGCATGGTTGTAGTGAAGAAGTTTGTCATTGCACCGCCAAGGAAAAAGTCGCTGTCTCCGACAATCTTCAGGACTCGGATAAAAACTATCCATGAATTTGCTAATTTTCTTCTGCGTGCTTCTTTTCGTTATCTTTATTAAACAAAAAAGACCTCAAAGAGGACTTAATTTCATCATGGTGCGCGAGACTGGACTTGAACCAGCACGCCGTAAGGCATATGCTCCTAAGGCATACGTGTATACCAATTTCACCACTCGCGCACGGAATGGATGGAGACATTATAACACAAAAAGCCCCCGTTTGCACGGAGGCTCTCGAATTAATCGAATTATTTAGGCAGCTTCTGGCTCTGCTTCGGATGTTTCGCCGACCGTGCAATTCTTAATAATTGCATCTTCGATGCGGTTTACATGCTTGCGCATATGCGAGACGCGTGCAATCTTTGCGATAACGTAGAAGAAATAGAAAATCGCAATAAAGACATCAATTGCAATCGCAGCAATTACGATGCCCATCATAGTATTTTCGTTCATCGAACTTTTTCCTTGATTCATGATCGCAACAACTAATGCGATTGCGGCTACTACGGCCTGGATGCAGATACAAATCAACATGGTAATAATCATGTCGGCAATCGTCGCAATTGCAGTGCGGACATAATAGTTGTGATTGATCGATAAAACGGTTTTATCCTTATCGGAAAAGTTAATTTTTGCAGAGATGTTATTAATCATCTAATAGCTCCTTTAGTTATTTTTATAATAACCATAATCGCGTTTATATACAACGCTTATGTTTGCATTCTTTGGGGAAATTTACCATAATAATCGCAGAAGACATTCTCTTGTTACAACAATTCAATGATTCTTTGTAGATTATTTTTTAGTCGCAATTTGCGGCGGAAGGAGTGGGAAATGAATGAAACGATAAATTATGACGAAGAAACCCTGCGTAGTGTGATGGAGTTGTCGTGCATCCTTGACGACTTGAAGCTGCGAGTTCGTACGGGCTGGATACTGTGGCGCGTCCGTGCTAAACGCTTGGAGAGCGTGGCGGAGCATTGCTATAGTTGCCTGATACTGGCGAATCTGCTGCATCCGATTTATCCAGAACGCGAGCAAGTTGACCTCGCGAAGGTAAACCGAATGCTAATCTTTCACGAGATTGGCGAGACGATTATTGGCGACGTTCCGCTAGTAGACAAGAAACTGCATGACGCGAAAGAAGAAGCTGAGCATAAGGCATGGCGCAAACTGCTCAAAGGACTACCTTATGAGGATGAAGTTTATGATCTGCTAATGGAGTTTGATGAGCATAAGACGCCAGAATCGAAGTTCGCCTTCTATATCGATAAGTTTGATGCGACAAAAACGATGAAACGCTATTGCGATTCCGGCAAGTTTCATAGACTGGCTTGGAATCTTCGCGATAACAAGACAATTCGTGAAAACGAAGACATCCAGAGGCTTGTCAAAGAAGGGGCAAAGACTTCAATTGATATCTGGTTCGCGGACGAGTACGCGCCATATTGCGAGGATGAGTTCTTTAAAAAGGCGATTCATATCATATGCGATATGAATACAAACATTAAACCGCCGACACTTTGAGAACGTAATCGGAGCCACCTGGTGACTCCGATTTTTCTTGGCAAAAATTATAAAAAAATTCACATTTTCACAAAGTTTTTATGCTAAAATAATTAGTAGATGTCAAAGGGTGGTTTATGAATCGCATTGCGATCTATCTAAACAAGAGTATTGACGGAGTTGTTTACTCTGCTCCTAATATTTTGGAGCAGTATGCGACTGACCGTTCGATGCTCAAGATTCATCCGCGTGTTGTGGCTTTGCCGGAGAACACGATGGATATTCGTCGCCTGGTCCGCTTCTCTTATCAGTTAGCACAGAAAAATGTCTCACTTCCGATTACTGTTCGTGGTTCTGGCTATAGTAAAACTGGCTCGGATATTGGTACCGGCCTCATTATCTCGACCGAGCGCATGTCGAAGATTCAAGAAATCGATATTCGTCAGCGTCTTGTCCGCGTTCAATGCGGTGTCCGTCTTGGGGAATTAAAGAAGGCGCTTAATCTCTGTGGCCTCGATCTCCCGGTGATGGGTAATCCGTTTGAAACAATCGGTGGTCTTATTGCGAAGGCGGCTAGTGCTAGCAATAATACCGAACCAAGCCTAATTCACGATTTTATTGACCGCGCTGAAGTGGTCTTAAGTGACGGCACATTAATCGAAGCGCGCGGGCTTTCGAATCATTATTTCCGCCGCAAGAAGATGCGCCAGGACAGAGAAGGCGACCTTTATCGTGAGCTTGATGAATTAATTGAAGATGAATGGGAAACCGTTGCTGGTATTCCGGAGAATAAAAAGAATCGTTTCGGCTATTCCGGCCTAGGTTCCGTGAAGACGAAGCACAGCTTCAGTCTTTTGCCGCTGCTTTGCGGCTCGGAAGGCACGCTCGGCATTATTTCTGAGATTATCCTGAAGGTTGAGCCAGTATTTGACCGCCCGGATTATATTGCGGTCCCTTGCAAGACACCAACTTCGTTTGCATTTGTCGCGCGCGAGCTCAAGCGTCTTAAATTTACTGACATTGTGATGTATGACACGGAACTCTTTAACGAAGAGAAGAATATAGGTAAGACGAGCCGCTTCTTCCGCAAGGTCTCTAATGATGGTTATCTCATCGTTGCGAACGTAAAAGATGATTCGCAACGCGAACGTCGTCGCAAACTCGCTCGCATTCGTCGTGCACTTCCAGACAATCTTCGCATTATTGAGGAGGATGAAGATAATGAGCGCGATTTTATCGAGCTTGATCGCACGCTCGATGCATACTTGAACGATACTGCACTAAATACCTATCATCTGCCGCTCGTTGATGGCGTTTATATTCCGCCAGAAAAACAGATTAAATTCCTCGATGCCGTTACAAAACTCGCGAAAGACATGAAACTCCCAATGGCCGTATTTGGCTCGGTGGATTTTGATACTTTCTCGATTCGCCCGGCATTTAATCCGACGACGGCCGCAGGTCGCAAAAAGATTATCCAATTCCTTGGCGCATATTTGAAGCTCATTTCCGCTCACGAAGGCTATCCTTGCGGCGAAGCACCAGAAGGTCGCTTTATGGCGATTTTTGCCCAGAAATTCGAGGCTGCGCGCACACTTGAACTCTACGGCAAGGTGAAGGCTCTCTTTGATCCGGAAGGCATTTTAAATCCAGGCATTAAGCACGAAACCAACATCAAGATGACCTTGAAGCATTTCCGTAGTGACTACAATCCTGGTATTTCGACAAAAGATTAGGCTTGTGTTTTTGTCTTCTCTCTGTTCGTGGTATAATTTACCCTATGAAATTTACCACAAATAAGAAAAAGACTTCTGTTTCTTTCGATGTTACTTTCGAAAGCGCAGATTTTGAGCCAGCTCGCTTAAAAGCGCTCGCTCGTCTCGCTCGCGACGTCAAGATTCCGGGCTTCCGCAACGGTAAAGCACCCGCAAATGTCGTCGAGCAACATGTTAACCCTAACGATCTCGCTATGCAGACCCTCGATGTTATGGTCCGCGAGGCTATTCCAAAGATTTATGGCGACGCCGATCTTCAACCTCTCTCCGCTCCGAGTGTAGAGATTAAGAAGTATGTCCCAGGTGAAAGCGCAGAGATTACAGTTACTTCAGACATTATGCCTGACGTGAAACTCGCAGACTACAAGAAACTAAAGGCGAAATATGTCGCGCCAAAGGTTGAGGCGAAGGATGTTGATGATGTTCTTGGTCGTATTGCGGAAAGCATGGCTGAATCAAAGGCCGTCAAGCGCGCCGCAAAGGATGGCGACGAGGTTGTTATCGACTTTACTGGCAAGAAGGATAAAAAGGCCTTCGAAGGTGGTTCAGCAAAGGATTTCAAGCTTAAGCTTGGCTCTGGCCAGTTCATTCCTGGCTTCGAGGATGGCATTATTGGTCACGAAGTTGGCGATAAGTTCGATCTCAAGCTAAAATTCCCGAAAGAATATCATGTCGCAGAGCTCGCTGGCGCTGATGTCGTCTTTGAGATCCTTTTGAAGCAAGTTAATGAGATTACAATTCCAAAGATCGATGATGAGCTCGCGAAAAAGACCGGTGCTTTCAAGACGCTCAAGGAGTTAAAAGAGGATATCAAGAAGAATCTTGAGGCTCAGGGTAAGCAGCGTGCAGAGGAAGCCTATAAGGATGCGCTCCTCGATGAGCTTATCAAGGGTTCAAAGACCGAGGCCCCAGAGGCAATCGTAAAAGAGCAGGCTGACCATATTCGCGAAGACATGCTTCGCAATATCAAGGCACGCGGTTCGAAACTCGAAGATTATCTCCGCCAGGTCAAGCAGACCGAAGAAGAGTTCGAAAAAGAAGTTGAGCAATCCGCTAGAAATCGTGTGCTTGGTCATATCATTATCGCAAAACTTAGCGAAGAGCTTAAGATCAAGGTGACTGACGCTGAGGTTGATAAGCAGGCCGCTGAAATGCAGGCGGTTTATCAGAAGAGCCCAGAGATGCTAAAGGAGCTCCAGACGCCTGAGGCGGTTGCATCGATTCGCAATCGTATCCGCGTCAATAAGACGATGGACGAGCTAGTAAAGCTTAATCGCAAATAATTCGATTCATTAGCGCCACCTCTGTTATGGTGGCGTTTTTGATGGCCTTCATATTGACAAAAACGCAAAAGTATGATAAAATATAAACATATATAGCGGAGAAAACTAATTGATTGGAACTCCGGGCTCTTTTAAGTTTTGTTAGTTTTGTTAGAGCCACTTGTAACCATTTCGAGGAGGAAATTGGTTATGAAGATAAAGAACATTTTTAATCCGCAAGACATTATTGAGTTTTGTGCTGGTATCGGCAAGTATCGCAGCTATAGATATTCGAATCGCGTCATGCTGTTCGCTGGGGACATCGTTCCTAGATTAGATGAGAACTATGTGTATGAAATCTTCGTTATTAACGGAGAAGTTCTAGTTGCTCCAAGGGATGAGAATGGCGCACCGACTTCTGCGGCAATGGTTGTAGATTTTTCTAATTGCCCAGATAATTACTATGATGTGCGCGAGAGTGAGTATGCTTTATATGGCGACGTATTGGTAAATATCGTGATCGAGAATTGCTACTCGGTTGATAAAGCGCTTCCTGAGTGGGCGCAGACAACGTATCCGTTAAAAATTAATGTATCAACAGATGATCTTTGGAATTCATTCGAAGAATATCTGTCTTCTCTCTGTCCGGACTTCTCGCTCGTTGAAACCAAGAAGAAATACCGAAGAGAAAAAGAGTGGGGCTGCGTAACTATTCACTCTGCAACCGATTCCGGCGACGGAGAAAAGAAGCCTCAGATTAGTGCGGTTGCACTAATTTAGGAATTCTAGCTAAACTAAAAACTTAATAGAAAAATGTGCCCATCGGGTCCATTCTGTATGGAATGATAAGCGCCGCATTGTTGGCGCTATTTTTATATCTCTATATTGACAAAATCACCAAAAAATGATAAAATATAAACATATATAGCGGAGAAAACTAATTGATTGGAACTCCGGGCTCTTTTAAGTTTTATTAGTTTTGTTAGAGCCGTTTCTCAGCATAGGAGGAATTAGTATGTTCTGGGAAATTCGAAACATAAAGACGGATGTGCAGGCAGTTAAGGATTGGATCAACCTATTCTTTCCGACTGGAATGTACAAAAATAGGATAATAGCTTTCATTAATGAGGATGGAAGCTATTCTGAGTTCTGGAAGGAAGAAGACGGCAAGATGGAGATGGTTGGATATCTTACTCAGGTATGTATCTATAACGGACTGGCTTTCGTTTTCGTTAGAAAAGATGTCAATGGCTTACCTTCTCTTCTAGACAATAGCGGAACTGCGTACGAGCTAGGCTATGTGCCAATTAGCGGCATGACCTACGATCGTATTTCGAAGTCTATCAAAGGCTGTAGATGTAGGAAGGCAGAGTCAGTATTAGGTTGGTGCCAATTAGCGCCATATGGCGAGGATCTCAAGAGAGTCCTCAGCGCTGGTTATGACGGGATGGCAAAAGCATACTTTGAGCCATTCGTTGACAATCTGTTTTATGGGATTGTCTATACTGGACACAAGGAATGCGGCTACTTAATGGTTGCCGCTGAATTCTTCTAAAAACTATAAAACTGAATAAAAGTCCCGCTCCGCGGGCCACCTTTTAGGGGTGACTAATAAAGGCGCCGTTATAGGCGTCTTTTTGATTGGTCGTATCTGTTATGCTTGACTTTTATGTGAAAGTGTGATATAATTAAAAGTATTGGTAGATGTTGTTATCCAGAAAGGGGAGTGATGATATGAGAATTACAACATCAAGGCCAGTTACCAACTGGTGTATTTTTAAAATGGGTGCTACAGTAGCAGAAACAGAAGATTCGCCGATTAAGAGTGATCGCATTATTGATTGGATGAGCGATGCTTCACTTGGCAGTTGTCTTTGTATGTTTGATACGCGATTCTTATCAATCGAGCATGCAAGGCTGGAAATATTTCATCTGAAGTGGGATGAGAATCATCCGATATATTTGCAAGACGAAGGCTATAATGACGAGACTACACGAGACCATGTCGAGAGAGAAGCAATAGTCGATAGGATTATCAGTCTTGGAGATGGACTATTTCAGATTATCTCTGATGACAAGTCGACATTTCAGAAGTGTTATCACATTTTAGACTGGAATAAGAAAACGCTTCTTTTGGTTACTGAGTAGCGACCAAGACCGTCCGTAATGGGCGGTCTATTTTTTGTTTGCAAGATGCCAGTGGTCGCCATACTCGCACTTATAAACGCCTAGCGAGCCAACCGGCAAGCCATGTTCGAATTCGACTAGACGCGCCGAGGCTTCGGCGGTCTCCTCGTCCGGGTAGCAAATCTTATGTTTGTCGCCTACCCAGCATTTTTCTGGCTCATAGGGCTGCGGTCGTGATTGGCGTGGCATTAAAACTCTCCTTTCAAAAACTGCTTGCGTTGCGGCTCCGGCATTCGCTCGATTGCATAGCGCAAAGTCGTGCGCGACATTTGGCTATAATGATCGATAATGAACGATTCGACAAAATGCTTATCGACGCGCCAATAAATTTCGCGCAACATCCAGCCGCAAGCTTTATGAATAAGCGGCTCTTTGTCGCTAAGTAATTGTTCGATAATGTCTGGACCGTCGCCGAGCACGCCGTGGCGATAAAATGCCATATAGCTCACGACTGCGATGCGACGCTTCCAGAGACTATCGCTCTTCGCAAACTCATGAAAAATCCGTTCATCGTGATGCTCGAGCGCCCACATGCCGAGAATCTTCCAGGTGATTACATCGATTAGATCCCAGTTGTTGGCCGCCTCAATATTCTCAAGCAAGATTCGTCGGCTACGCTCCGGACTCTTCTTATACTGCGCCACGAGGATTTCGAGCGCCGCAAAACGATGCTCGTGGACCTTTGAGTGGAGTAACTCGACTATCTCGTTCTCGGGCATATCTTTGTATTCTAGGGCGATTTTGCGTGCGGTTGGTACCGGAATACCAAGCAAAACGTCTCCCTCGCCATAGCCGTCGGGACAAATGCCGAAAAAATGTGCCGTCGCTTCAATGCGCTCTGGGTTGATGTGCTTATCTAGCTCTGCGATTAGGTGGTCCTTCATTGCAGCTCCTCTCGTCGCTTCAATTCGAGCAAAACCGTCGGCACGGCCGGTGGCGGCGTGAAATATTCTGGTTTCATCGGCAAGCGAATGCGCGGTGCGTAGTGTACGAAAAGCTGTTTTCCGAGTTGAGAAGTGTAATGACGGTCATTGTTTAGTAGTTTCAGCGCAAATTGTTTTTGCAAAATCAGATAAATCGCGACCGGTGGATTCTCGGCCTCGTCGAGCCGATGCAGAATTGCGGAACTGAGATGAAAAGGGGGATTTGCGAAAATCTTATAATCGCCTTCGGGCAGTTTCATTTCGAGAAAATCTTGCTCGATAATCTCGACATTTTCGAGTTTACCGACATTGCGGCGTAAAAGCTCGGCTGTTTCGTGGTCTGGCTCTACGGCGATTACGTGCTTGCATCTTCGGGCGAGTGCGGCCGTAATTACGCCAGAACCGGCGCCAATATCTATCACGGTATCGCGCTTCTTGATATTGCTATGCCCAATCAAAAAACCAGCTAGTTTCGGCCCACGAAGAAAATGCTGAGAAAGCTGATACTTACGCATCTGGTAATAATCCTAAACGACGTACCGCTTCGTACATTGCGATTGCGGATGCGCAGCCGACATTGATTGAACGCGTCGAGCCAAGTTGCTCGATGTAGAAAGCCTGGTCGCATTTATCGAGCAGTTCTTGCGAAATTCCATCTGACTCAGAACCAAAAACGAAAATGGAATTCTTTTTCAATTTCGTATTTGCAAGCGCCTTTGCTTCTGGGCGATTATTGTCGACTGCCACGATGTTCATGCCGCGTTTATGCGCGTCAGCAACAAACTCGTCAGCAGTAGCAAAATGATCGATATGCAAATATTTATCGGTCACCATCGCACCGCGGCGATTATATTTTCGTTTACCAATAATATGAACGCGACTAACATTAAATGCGTTCGCATTTCGTACAATCGTTCCAATATTAAAATCATGGGAGAGATTCTCAATCGCGATTTCAAGCGGAATCCGAGTCTTATCGAGTTCGGCGATAATTTCCTCGTTCGGCAAGCCTTTGAACTTGTCAATTAAATTTCTCGTATCAGTGCTTGCATCCATGGCTATATTCTAGCAAAGTATTAATGCTTTTTTGTGCTCTTAGCAGATTTCTTAGTTTTAGTAGTCTTTTTGGTTTTTGCGGTCTTTTTTGCCGATTTTTTCTTCTCGTCATTTTTTGACTTCGTATCAATCGCGAGGTGGATTAATGCCCAAAAAACGATATTCATACAGAGTGCGACAACGCATACGAGCGGAACGATTAAAACGCCGACACCAAGCGGCTGGTTAAGTAGGGCAATCAGTCCCGCAATCATTACAAAAACAATCGTCAATGCAGAATAACACCAGCTTAGCAGGGTAATCTGGCGATTCTCTTTATAGAGATCGATAAAATAATCAATCACACTCTTCATACTGTCTATGATTATAGCACAAAATCGAAAAAAGTCAAAAAAATAGAGGTTCACACTAGATTGTGGTCGCCTCTATCTTACTTAAATGCCTAACCTGCGACTGCCCTCAGGATGATATCCTTAGCGCGCTCAATTCCACGTTCAATCTCGACAGTGTTGCTAATATCTCTGAGTTTATCGAGCATACAGTAATAACTTACTGCTTTTTCGAGTTTTTCTTCGACAAACTGCACTGGAACATGGTATTCTTTGCGTCTCATGATATCAATCTTCATTTCATTGATGCTAATATCCGCTTCATGAAGCTGACGGTCGATGTCATAGGTCTCTGAATAACCATTGCTACCGATATCGAACATATCAATGACGCGGAGCGTATTTCTTGGCTCTAGCTCGATCTTGCGCTTTATTCCCGTACGTAGACGCATCATCCCAGAATCGAGCATTGACAGATAGGCACCATCGAAATCCTCTGGTACTATCTCGATCCCCTCCGGTATAACTAGGCCTGGAATATGTGGTAAATCGTCAACGAAATCGAATTCTGCCGCGATTGCGAGTAGCTCTGCTATAAGCTCCAGCTGGTCGACTATCCAACGAATAAATAAAACCTGATTGAATAGTGAACTTCTTTTCTCAGTTAGCTCGGTGTACAGGTCATCAATTGTTTTTCTCATGGCATTCCCCTCCTAAGTACTTAAAGAACTTTTGTGCAACCTGTCTATTATACCACAAAATGGCAAAAAATTCAATAAACCGGATATGGTATAATAAGACAAATGGCAATTATCGCTAATCTCAAGAAGAAACTATATCTGGTAGCGGCGCGCTACTTCAAATTTTTTGCGAATATTTCGCTCAAGCGCTGGCATCCGCGCATTATCATAATTACCGGCTCTGCTGGAAAAACCACAATGCTGAATCTCGTCGAAAGCCAGCTTGGCGATAAGGCGCACTATTCGCATAACGCGAACTCTGCTTTCGGTATCGCTTTTGATATACTTGGCCAGCGTGGCATTACTGGTAGCCGTCTCCATTGGCTTGGACTCCTTTTTAAGACGCCAATCCTTGCCTTTACTTATAAGCGCAAAGAAAAATACTATATCGTCGAGTGTGACGGTGAACGTCCGCACGAGGCAGAGTTTGTTGCTAAGTGGCTTAAGCCGGAAGTTAGCTGCTGGGTCAGTCTCGGTCGTTCTCATGCTGTATTTTATGAAAAAGAAGTATCTAGCGGCCGCTTCGCAAATATCGACGAGGCAATCGCACATGAGTTTGCAACTATTCCAGAGAATACAAAGAAGCTCGTTCTAATTGATGGCGATAATGAGACAATGATTGAAAAGACGGCAAATATTAAGGCGGAAGTTAAAGCCGTCAAGAAATCTCAGCTCAAGAGCTATGAGGTCTATCCAGAGAAGGCAATTTTCGAACTTGGACGCAAGAAATTTGAATTTCACGAGCCAATGCCGCGTGATGTCACAACGCAAATACTGATGCTCGACGAGTTAATGAAATATCTTGGCGAGAAAGTTACGACCGATCTCTCGAATTTTCAGATGCCGCCGGCTCGTAGTAATTTTTTGCAGGGTAAAAACGGCATTAAGATTATTGATTCTAGCTACAATGCTCATATTATCAGTATGACAACGGTGCTTGATATGGTGCGCGTACTTCACGCGCCGCACAAGTGGCTCGTAATCGGCGATATTATCGACCAAGGCAAACTCGAGGGCGAGGAGCATAAGAAGCTCGCTCAGCTTCTGCTCGATACAAAGGTCGAAAAGATTGTAATGATCGGCCGTCGCACGAAGCAATATACTGCGCCTCTTCTTAAGGGCAAATGTGATTTTGAATCCTTTGACAAGCCGCAAGCTGCACTTAAATATCTCGAGAAAAATCTCACTGGTAAAGAAACTGTCATCTTTAAAGGCAGTCAGTATCTCGAATGGATCATTGAGAAGTTGCTTGAAAATCCGGACGACGTAGGAAAACTCGCTCGTCAGGATGGCGCGCACCGTAAACGACGTAAAAGTTGGGGATTAAATTGATGGCAAAAGCAAAACTATATATCATTCACGGCTGGACTTATCGTCCAGAACCATGGCGCGATGTTATCGCTGAGCTGAAAAAACTTGGCGTTGACGCGGAACTGCTTCGTGTCCCAGGGCTTGGTACGAAATCTGAAAAGACCTACACGATTGAGGATTATGCTAAATGGGCGCGCGAAAAGTTGCCAAAGGGCGGCTATGCGCTCGGTCACAGTAATGGCGGTCGCATCCTTCTAAATCTTCTTCAGAATGAACCAGATTATCTTAAAGGCATCATTCTTCTAGATAGTGCTGGTATTTGGGAAAAAGAAAACCGTCGCAAAGTATTAAAAGCAATCTCCAAGACGCTTGCGCCACTCAAGAAATCGAAGTTTATCCGTAAGGCTGCGCATCGTCTAATTGGCGCCAATGACTATGAAAACGCGCCGGAGAATATGAAGAAAACCCTCGATAATATGATTAATTCCGATAAGACGCTTGATATCACTAAAGTGACAACGCGTACTGAGATTATCTGGGGTGAAGACGATCAAACTACGCCGCTACGCCAGGGCAAAAAGATGCACGAATTGCTTCCGAATTCGAATCTTACTACCAAACCAGGTTGGCGCCACAGTCACTATCTCGTATCGACACCAGAACTTGCTGCTGAAATTGCTGATAAATTCCAGAAACTCCAGGAGGCGAAATGAGCTATTCTGTCAAAGAAATCGCGCCCGCAGAGCTAGATAAGTTTATCGCCAAAAATCACCCCGAAGTAAATTTCTTGCAGTATTCGGATTGGGGTAAGGTACATGAAGTCGAAGGTAAGCCGGTAAAATATCTTGGTTTATATGACGATAAAAAACTGATTGGCTCCGCTGTAATGATTCGTCAGGACGCTCGTCGTGGTCGTTATTTTGAGATTCCGGGTGGTCCAATTATGGATTGGGATGGCCCGATCAAGCCAATTCGCTTCTTTATTAATGAAATCAAGAAAATTGCCGAAGCGGAAAAATGTGTTTTTGTTCGTATTCGTCCAAATATTGATGATACCGAAAAACATCGTTCGACTGCAGAGAAAGTGGGTCTCGTCCCGTCGCCGATGCTTCTCCATGCCGAGAATACCGTAATGCTCGATATGAGTAAGTCCGACGATGAGTTAATGGCAGATATGCGTCGCCAGACGCGCTATGAGGTTCGCCGTTCTGCTAAGCTTGGCATTAAAGTCAGTTACGATACGAGCGAAAAAGCATTTGATGAATTCTATGATTTACAGCTCGAAACGGCTGAGCGTCAAGGATTTATTCAGAGTCCGCGCAAAATCGTACAAGCTCAACGCGAAGTCTATGGCGACAAGGCTCGCATTTATACTGCTGAGTTAGACGGCAAGAAACTATGCCAGGGTCTGATCATCTTTGCTGCACCGGAGGCAATTTATCACGAAGCCGCCTCGACGCTTGATGGACGCAAATATCCAGGCGCCTACGCTCTGCAGTGGCAAGTCATTCAAGACGCAAAGAAGCTTGGCATGAAGCGCTATAATCTATTTGGAATTGCCCCGCCAAACTCACCAAATCATCGCTTTGCTGGCGTTACGACTTTTAAGACTGGTTTCGGCGGCGAGCAGATTACGTATATGCCGGCGCAGGATATTGTCGTAAATAAATTCCGCTATAAACTCGTTAGCGCCCTCGAAAAAGCCCGTAAGAAAAAACGCCACCTATAGGAGAAGAAATGAAGATTATTGATGCAGACAATCAGAAAAAATGGGACAAATTTGTCACTAGTCACGACGACGCGAACTTTTTGCATTCTTGGGCTTGGGGCGATTTTCATGAAGCGCGTGGCAAGAAAGTAGTTCGTCGTATTGCGCTCGATAAAGACGACAATATTGTTGCTGCCTATGTTGGCCAAGTAGAGACTGCAAAGCGCGGCACCTATATGGCGATCGCTGGTGGCCCGATTATGGACTGGAGTAAAAAAGCCCTTCGCGAAGCAATTTTTGCAGATATTCGCGAGCAGGCCAAGGCGACAAATTGCGTCTTTGTGCGCATTCGTCCGCAGATTGAAGAAACGCCAAAAAACCGCGAACTTTTCAAGAATCTCGGCCTAAAGCCGGCACCGATTTATCTATCCGTAGAATACGCTGGCATTCTTGATCTTAATAAAACCGAAGAAGAAATTCTCGCTGGTGCCGCCCAAGGCCTTCGCCGCAAGATTCGCAAAGCAGAGAAAAACGAAATCACCGTTACGACTAGTACTGATCCGAAAGATATTCATGAATTTTATGAGATTGAACTCGAGACTGCAAAGCGCCACGGCTTCGTCGAATTTTCTGAAAGTTTCTTGACGAAACAGTTCGAGGCCTTTGCGAAATACGATGAGGTGAAACTATACACCGCTAAACTCGGTAAAGATATTCTTGCGCAAAACTTCATGATTTTCTACGGAAACGAAGCGAGCTATCACTATGGCGTCTCGACTGCACTCGGCACGAAATATTCCGGCGCGCCTCTCCTGCACATGCAGGCTATGCGCGACGCGCGCGAGCGGGGCATTAAGCGCTATAACTTCTGGGGCATTACTGGCCTCGATGAAACTAAGCATCGTTTCTATGGTGTTAGCCAGTTTAAACGCAGTTTTGGCGTCGAAGAATTAAAGTATCTTCATGCCCACGATATGGTTATTAGTCCAGCAAAATACAAGCTCGATTATATTATAGAGAAGACCCGAGCGAAAATTCGCCACGTATAAGGGGCGAAAAACTTGCAAAAAGCATAAGCGTGTTGTATTCTTAAAGTAGATTTAAGGAGCTTTTTCAAGTGAGCAACACAAAACGCAAATTCGTTGAAAGTCATTGGCTAACTTTTGCCATGAAGGGTGCGATTTCAGTAGTAGCAGGTCTCTGCCTGATGTTTGCGCCGCAAAATGATTTAACTCTTTTAACTCAAATTGTCGGTTGGACGATGTTTGGCCTGGCATTTGTTGAATTATTAAATGTTGTTTATCGCAAACGCCGTTCGCATAACTGGGGTTTCCCACTCTTTCTTGGCGCAGTAGAACTACTCGTTGCCGTACTGCTTCTCTTTGCGCTTGATCCAAACCAGGGCAATCCAGACGATCTTGTTTGGCTCCGTATTCTTTATCTCTCAATCTTCGTAATCTTTGCATCCGTTATTACGATTATCATGGGCTTCGCCAGCTTTACGAACATGACGAACCGTTTTATGTGGGTCATCAATGGTATGGTTGGTGCCGTGATTGGCTTTATGATGCTTGGTGGCACAAATCTTGGCGCGGCTGCTCATATCGTCTTATTTGGTACTTATCTTATGGTGAATGGTATGACTGATCTCTTTTATGGCATCCACTCGAAAGACGAGCTAGTCGAAGCACGTGCGAGCCGCAAAACTGCAAAGAAGGGCAAGAAATAATGATATTTGACGCAAAGAGCAAAATCGAGCGCTACTTGCGCAAGAACCCGCAGGTAAAAACAATCGTTATTGCTGGCTCTTATGGACGTAAATCCGCCATTCGCTGTCTTGGTATGATTCTTGGTCAGGCTCTTACGGTTACGATGGGCGTGAATAAGAAGGCTGACCCAGATGTAGTGGTTCTAGACTATAATTCCATGGCATTTTTCCCGGAAATCGATCCAGATATTGTGGTCATTACGAGCTGTGAGACGGACAAGGAGGCGAAAGAATACTTTGCTCTCGCTAATAAGGCTAAACATGTTTTTGTGAATTATAATGACGTTCCTCAGGAGTACGCGAAATATCTTAAAAACCCAGAAGTAACTACCTATGGCGACGAATTGCCGGCAGACTTTTACTTCGAGGACCATGAAGCTGGTCTTGATGGTCAAGCAGGAGATATTGTAAATCCAGAACGCGAGCATTTCCCAGTTGTCGTAAAACTCATTGGCGTACATAATATGCGTCCAGTCGTTATGGCTTGTGCGGTTGCGAAACTGTTCCAAATCGATAGAGATAAAATTCTTGCCGGCGTCAATGCAATTCGTCCGGTCCATGGTCGAATGTCGCCAGCAAAAGGCTTGCACAACTCTGTTATCTTAGATGATTCGGCTTCAACTTCTGCTACTTCGCTAAAGTATGGCATGAACGCACTTTATAGCATCAAAGCTCCAGACCGTATTCTCGTTACTGATGACGTGCGCAAACTTGAGCATGTCGACTATGATTTAGTGTCAGAGGTTTTGATTCTTGGTAAAAAGCCAGACGCTAAGTTAAACAAGAAAGTCACTTTCTTCGAACAAGAAATTGATCTTATTAACCATCTCGGCGGTCGCCTTGATGAAAATTGCTTAGTATTGCTAGAAATTCCGATTCCGGAGATAATTGAGTCTTACTTGTGGTAGAATAGTATTATGGCAAAGGTGATAACCATTACCAATCAAAAAGGAGGTGTTGGCAAGACGACGACGTCTGTCAACTTAGCTTACTATCTCGCAAAAGCAGGCAAAAAGACATTGCTGCTGGATTTTGATCCTCAGGGCAACGCTAGTTCTGGTCTCGGCATCAAGGAAAAGGATGTAAAAAAGACGATTAGTGCTGTCATGCTTGGCGAAGCCGAATTAAAGGATATTATTGTTCAGCCTGATAAGAAGAAATGCAAGAATCTCTTTGTTGCTCCAACGAATGTCGAGCTGGCCGATGCAGAAGTAGTAATGAATTCGAAGGAAGTTTCTGAAAAGTTCTATATTCTCAAGAAAGCGATTGCTTCAGTGGCGAAGGATTACGATTTTGTTATTATTGACTCTCAGCCAAGCCTCTCACTTCTTACCGTGAATGGCATGGCGGCTGCTAATTACCTATTATTACCAGTTCAGACCGAATACTATGCGCTTGAAGGCGTAGCAGATCTTCTCCAGACCGTAAATGAGATTAAAAAGCGCATCAATCCACGTCTCAAACTCCTTGGCGTGCTTGCTACAATGTATGATAAGCGCACCTCGCTTAGCTCGCAGGTTCTCGCAGAAGTGAAGCGCTACTTCAAGGATCGCGTATTTGATACCACAATT
>JAFWLZ010000006.1 GCA_017510835.1 Candidatus Saccharimonadota bacterium | reverse complement strand
GGTTGATCGAAATAGTGCGCGTCATCAAAGAAGCTATTCTGTAGAACGTCCATATAGACGCAGCCGTCCGTATCAATCAAGAATTTGTCAGAAACTGCGGAAGTAATATTACCCACTACGCCAATTACAGATGCTGGCGCGTAGGCTTTGAGGATATTCAGCGCGACTTGGATTTGGAAGGACGATTGTAGGACGTCTGCAAATAGGAGAATATTGCGGTTGTTAAATGCCGCAAGGTCGAAAGCCGGATTTGGATCGCGTTCGCCGTTAATTTCGGAGAAAGCTTCGCGTTTTTGCTCTTCTATAACGCTCATGAAGTCGGAATTGATATATTCGTATTCTGATTGCGAAATGTCAGGATTAAGGACGAATTCGCCCTTCTGTGTCACGGCGCCGAGATTACGTGTGAGATCAAACGGATCCTGCAGCTCTGCATACTGAAGAATGTAAATATATGCATGTAGGTTTGCGGCTAATTCGATGCAAGAGAGCAATGAGCTTTTCTTCAAGCAAAAAATAATCGTCTCAGTGTTTTTATACTGAGCAAGTTTCATTGCTAACTGGTCGCCCAATGCCTGACGGCTAGGATAAAACACGCTACCTCCATAAATTACTTATGTATATTTTAGCATATAATGCCGCCGCCGACACAGATTTTGTCGCGGTAAAATACGACCGATTGGCCTGGAGTGAGCGATTTTTGTTCTTCAGCGAAAGTAAGTTTGCCGGTTTTGGCATCGTAATCGGCTTTTACGAGCGGAGCGCGATGACGAATGCGCGCTTCGATATTGTGGCCGTCATCTCCGCCGCGCAAGATTACGCCGCGGAGTTGGATCTCTTTTTGCCAGAGCGCGAGCGCGTTAAGATTGCGCGAGACGTAAACGATATTTTTCTCCATATCCTTGCGGACGACATAATAGGGAAGACCATTTTTTAGATTCAGGCCGTGGCGCTGACCGAGCGTATAGAAAATAGCGCCGTCATGCGTGCCGAGTTTTTCGTTAGTCTCAAGTTCGCGGATTTCGCCTGGTTTCGTTTCGACGAATTCGGAAAGAAAATCGTGCATATTCGCTTCGCCAACGAAACAGACGCCCATCGACTCGGCTTTGTGTGCCACGGCGAGTCCAACTTTCTCGGCGAGTGCTTTTACTTCTGGTTTTAGCATGTCGCCAACCGGGAAGATTGTTTTCTCGATTACGTCTTCGGTAATGCGGTAAAGGAAGTAAGTTTGATCTTTATTTTCGTCGCGTGCCTTGAGGAGTTTGCGGCCGTCTGTGCGAGCGTAATGACCGGTCGCAATCATCTCGGCGCCTTGCTCGAAAGCTGTCTCGGCGAAGAGTTTGAACTTTATCTCCTGGTTGCACATAATGTCGGGGTTTGGCGTGTTGCCTTTCTGGTATTCGGCAAGCATATAATTGACGACTTTTTGCTTGTATTCGGTTTCAAAATCAAAGACGCGAAAATCGATGCCGAGTTTCACTGCGACGCGCTTTGCGTCTGCGAGATCTTCCGCCCATGGGCATTTCATGCCAGGGAGATTCTTGCTCCAGTTTTTCATATAGACGCCGACGACCTCATAGCCTTGTTGCTGCAAAAGATAGGCGCTTACCGCCGAATCTACGCCGCCAGACATTCCTAGAAAAACTTTCATAAGATATATTATATAATCTTTTTGCCGCTTTGTAAAAGGAAAAATGCTCGTGCTAGACAACGGTTTTAGCTCTTGCAATTTTATCCCGCTTATGCTAATATAATAAACGAACTAAGGTCAAAACAAACAGTTCAAACATCAAGATAAACAAGAGAGAAAACTAACAATGCGCAGAAGAACAAGAGATTTTGGGCATCTTAAGCTCATTTTCGCATTCCTATTCATCTCGGTTTTTATACCGAACGTTATTAATGCACTTAATTCTAGTGCTACAGGAAATCTCGGTTCTTTTGAGACAGGTGAAACTGGTATCAAGCTATGTGCCCAAATTGATGCTGGTCCAGCCGATAGTCTCCGTTTTCTCGTAACAAACAACCAAGGCTTCAGTGCAGATGTGCTTGTAGGCAATGATACTTGCAAAAACATCAAGACTATTGCCGCTACTTACACTATTCGTGAATACCTCCCACAGGAATACGTCCTAGATAGTGTTACTGGTGGCACCGTAAATGCAGATAACACTCCATTTGTCGCTACAGCTACTGGTCAGTACTCTATTATCTATTCAAACGAATATGATCAGAAAGGCTATCTCCATAGTTTCGGTTATACTCTTTCTAACCAGGCTGCTTCTGCTGTAGATGTTCACTTTGATGCTAATGGTGGTACTGGCTCAATGAATACTCAGAGATTCGGGATTAATTCTCAGCAGCCACTAACTGCAAACTCATTCACCCGAACCGACTACAACTTTGCTGGCTGGAATACTAAGGCAGATGGAACTGGTACTCCATACACCGATGAACAACAAATCTCCTTCGCCACAGGCGGCGAAATCACGTTATTTGCGCAGTGGAGAAACGTGAATCTTTATAACGAGATAACCTCTCGTTCTAACAATGGCGTTGATACTAATATTGACTTCACCTCAAAAGCAACAATTACTGATGGCAACGGAAACGGTCTCAATATTCGAGCAGGTACAGAAAATGATCAATATCCAATCTATTATTTTCGTGGCGAACTTAGCGACAATCACGTCATCTGGGCAGATAAATGTTGGAAAGTTGTTCGTACTACCGAAACCGGCGGAACAAAAATGATTTACAATGGCCTTCCGGCTTTAGTAAATGGCGTACAACAATGTAATGCTACTGGCGTAGACAGTCAAATAACGGTTAATGTAAATGGGGCGGACCAAAACACCTTCACCTTCAGCGATCAAGGTCGTTCTAAGTCTCCGGCCGATGTCGGCTATATGTATGGCGCGCGCATTGAATCTAACATACTCTTAGTTAATAATAGTACTACATCTTTTGTCTTTAGTAACGACGTAAGTAGAAATGGTAATACCTATACTCTCGATACTAGTCCAGGTCAATCTATTTCCGGCACCTGGTCAGCTGAACGCTTTAATGCCTACTCCCGCTACCACTACTTCTGTACCGACGGCGCCACTTCCTGTGATAACACTAAGATCGCCTACATTCATCACTATATCTTTAGTAACGATACTATCTTATATATTAGTCTCGATGGCTATGATGATATTGAAGATGCAAAGGCTGCTATGTTTGCTAATACTACTGATAGCAATGCTAAAGCCATGGTCGAAACCTGGTTTGAGCAGCAGAATCTTGATGGTCATATTGCGGATACTAGAAATTATGAAGATGATCTTGAGGATACTGTATTCTGTAACGATCGTACGTATCACTCCGGCGGCCTTAAAGGTAAAGATAGCGATGAGATTCAAAGTGGAACCACGCAATCTAATTACCACGGCGCCTACGGTCGCAACGTTATTAAAAATGCTAATAATAACTACGAACCAAGCCTAGACTGTGTTAACTCAAATGATGCATTCACAGTAAACCCCGCAAACGGGAACGGTATGCTCAATCATAAGATCGGCCTTATAACTGCCGATGAACTTACTATAGCAGGAAATGGTGATTCTGGTTATGATACTACTACTTACCTTTATACTGGTCAGTTCACGTGGTCGGCTTCGCCGAGAGCTTTTAATACTACTTCCGCACTCGTTAGCGCCTGGCGCTCGCCACTAGGTTACGGTGTCCCTGGCGACTCGATCGGTCTCCGTCCTCTCGTTTCGCTAAAAAATAATATAGAATTCGTCTCAGGCACCGGTCTCCAGACCGACCCATATATCGTCGAATAAAAAATCCTTATCACCCCTATAGCTTCGCCTCTCTTTGTGCTATAATAATAGATTATGAATGCAAGTGAAGTACGCCAAAAATATCTAGATTTTATGAAAGCTAAAGGGCATGTTCAGGTCGCCCCTGCGCCGCTCGTGCTCGAAAATGATCCGACTACCTTATTTACCGGCTCCGGTATGCAGCCACTTTTGCCATATCTTCTTGGCAAACCGCACCAGGACGGCACTCGCCTGACTGATTCTCAGCCATGTCTTCGCTTGCAAGATATCGAGGACGTTGGCGACCCGCGCCATACGACGGTTTTCGAAATGCTCGGCAACTGGTCGCTCGGCGATTATTTCAAAGAGGAGCAGATTCGTAACTTCTTCACTTTCTTGACTCAGGAGGTCGGCATCGACCCGTCTAAACTTTACGTCACTTGCTTTATTGGAAACGAAAAATATGGCATTCCGCGCGACGACGAGGCGGCCAAGATTTGGCAGCAAGTCTTCAAAGAAGCGGGCATTGAGGCGAAAATTGCCGAGATTAATACTGCCGAGAATGGCGACAAGCGCGGTGTCCGCGAAGGCGAGCGCATCTTCTTCTATAACGATAAGGAAAACTGGTGGTCTCGTGCTGGTGGCATCGAAGATACGCCGATTGGCGATCCATGCGGTCCAGATTCTGAGGTCTTCTACGATTTTGGCGAAGACAAGCAGGACGTCGAGAAATATGGTCAGAGCCATCCAGCTTCCGACGGCGCACGCTTTATGGAAATTGGCAACCAAGTCTTCATGCAGTATCGCCGTAAAGAAGACGGTTCTTTCGAAGAACTCGAAAAGAAAAACGTCGACTTCGGCGCCGGTCTCGAACGCATTACGGCTGCTTCGATGGATTCTTATGACGTCTTCCAGATTTCTTTGCTCAAGCCTATCGTTGAGCGGCTCGAAAAATTATCCAGCAAAAAATATGCCGATTATACTGCCGAGATGCGCATTATCGCCGATCATCTCCGCGGCGCTTATCTCTTAACTGCGCAAGGTCTCAAGCCGAGCAACAAGCAGCAGGGCTACGCGCTCCGCCGCTTGATTCGTCGCGCCATTCTGAAGGCGCTAAACCTCGGCATCGAAGATAATTTCATCCCAGGCATTCTTCCAATGATTGCTGAAAATTACAAGGATCTTCCGGATAGTATTCTCACGCATCGTGATTCTGTCCTCGATGTTTTGAAGGCTGAGGAACAGGCTTTCCGTCGCACTCTCCGTCGCGGCATGAAAGAGCTAAATCGCTTGAAGAGCCAAGGTCTTACTGGCAAAGAACTCTTCATGCTTCAGGATACCTATGGCTTCCCGCTTGAACTATCTGTTGAGGAAGCGAAGCGCCAGGAAATTGCTTTGAGTGATAATTGGCAAAAAGAATTTGATGCCGCCCTTAATGAGCAGCGCGAACGCAGCAAGACTGCCAGCAAAGGTATGTTTAAAGGTGGCCTCGAGGATCATGGCGAAATGTCGACGAAATATCATACGGCAACTCATCTCTTGCTTGCCGCTCTTCAGCAACTCATCGACCCAGGCATTTGCCAGAAGGGCAGCAATATCACTGCCGAGCGCATGCGCCTAGATTTCAATGTCGATCACAAGCTTGAAAAAGACGAACTTCAAAAACTCGAGGATCAGGTTAATGCCTGGATTAAAGCTGACCTCCCGGTCGTGCACGACGAATATGACAAGGCTTACGCACGCGACATTTTGAAAGCGCATGGTAGCTTCTGGGATAAATATCCAGAAAAACTTACTGTCTACACGATTGGCGATTTCGATAAGCCAACTTCGCGCGAAGTTTGTGGCGGCCCTCATGTTGAGCATACGGGAGTCCTTGGTCACTTCAAAATCAAGAAGGAAGAAGCCTCTTCCGCTGGCATTCGTCGCATCAAAGCGATTTTGGAATAAATTTGCTACAATGAGAGTATGAATAAGCTCGTAAAGCGTGGCCTTAAAGCCTACAATATCTTTCTGAAAAATAAAATCGCTGGTTCATTGATGATGCTAATTCCGGGTATCATGATGACTTTTGCTGCGGTTCAGGGCAATGGCAACGATACAAAGACGCTCCCGCTCATGATTTTAATTGCGGGTGCGGTGTTTGCGCTTTGGGCTTTTTATCGTCTTGGTTATATCAAAGCCGGCATTGATTCGCTCAAAAATTCGCGCAAGGAGCGTCCGGATTGGCGCGGTTTTTGGCTCCAGCTCGGCGAAGCAGCAATCTATGTCGTTATTACGGCGCTTGGCGTTTTCCTCCTTATGAATGAACAGTTTACGAATAAGATTCTTAATCTTATGGCCGGCGGCTTCACAACTTTTAACGGTGTCATGGGCGTAGTTTCGACGATTAAGCATCGCGACAACAAGGATTTCCGTTGGAAATTCGTGATTGTTTTAACCTTATTTGAATTGGTCTGGGGCATCTACTTCCTCCTCGCTTCCGACTCGATTGGTATTAGTAGTTATCTCGTGATGGGTATTATTACAACGATCGCTGGTATCCTCGCGGTCGCTGCCGCGTTCAATGAGCAAACGATCAAGGATACGATCGAGGACGGCAAGGAGATTGCCAAGACTTTGAAAGGAGAGGAGGACGAGTCGGCTAAACAAATTACCGAACACTCCGAATCGGAATAATATAGCAAACAAAAAAGTAGGACTGAGCCTACCTTCGAGTAAACGGGACTGTGCGCCCTGACCAGCAACGGGTCTGGGCCGACCCCGTTACTGGAAGTATAGTTTATTTTTTGTACTTTTTCAACTTATTCTGCTTAGTTATAATCCACAACTCTTCAAGGCTCTTCGTTTCCTTAAAATATTTCAGTAACTCTCTGTTAGCTTTATTATCGTCTCTCTTACATCGCCGCAGATCGACAATTACGCGCTTAGATTGCTTTTTACTTCTTCGTAATATTTGCTTTAAAGTCCACTCGCTATTTCCAATCGGCGCCTTCATTTCGCGAATTATTCCATTGACTGAAAATAAGCAAAGACTCTTTACTTTTTGTCAAAAGTATGCTATAATATGGCCATATCTAGTTATTGATATAACAGAGGTGTGGATATGGCAAAATTTTGGAAAAACAAGCGATTTATGCTAATCTTCTCGATTTTTGCCGTGGCCACACTTTTTCTTGCAAATGCCCTGATGAAGACCGATTGGCAAACGATCAAGGACGAGGAAAAGGCTCGCGAATATCAACCGAGCGCCGAAGTCGCGACGATTGTTGACGAAATCCGTCTTATGGATAAAGGTAAAACTATCTTTTATGCTACGAATCCGCAAATTCAGAGTGCCGCCGACTTTAATCAGAACTGTGACGCCGAAACGGACAATTATAGCCTTGGCTGCTACGTCAATGACGGCACTGAGCATATTTATCTCTACGATACGAAAAATGCGACTGAAATCAACGAGAATGGTCTTGTCTATGACTTAAAAACCAAGCGCAATACTACCGCTCTTCATGAATTACTTCACGCCGTTTATAATCGTCTCGGAACGGCCGAGAAGCGCACGGCCTGTAATGATCTTAAAAAGGCAATTGCTGACGCAAATATAGAACGCGAACTAGATAATTATTCCGATAATCAGTACTGTACGGAGGCTTTCGCGCGCATCGGTTCGGAACACATTTCTTTCGCTAACCTAAACCTTAGTAATATTTATAAACGTTATTTCGAGCCAAGCGATTCGCTTAATCGCAAAAATATCGAAAATACCGATAGTCTCGCGAAACTCAAGGCAAAAATCGCCGATTATGATGAGCAAATTGATCCGGCGAAACAGACTGTTGCTGACTATAATCTCATGGTTCGCGACTACAATTCGCTCGTCGATACTTACAACAAAATCGCAACAATCCTCGACTCTCGAAAATAACTAAAGCATTAGTGCTATAATAGTAATATGAGTATTATTGCTCGCGGCAAGGAGATTGCCGCCAAAGCTACTGGCGCACCAAAAGGCAAACATCCGAAAAATCCGGACGATTATTTGCTGGCGCTAGATATTGGAACTGAATACGTCAAGGCACTTATTGCAAAGAAGAGTAAAACTTCACTAAAAATTGTTGGTGTCGGCAAAGCTCATGAAGCACCAACGAATATGTATTCTGGCGCAATTGCAGATATTGAAGGTGTCGCTCAGACCTGTGAAGAAGCCTTGAGCAAAGCCGAAGAAATGGCCGGCGTGCGTGCGCAGGAAGTCGTGATTGGTATCGCTGGTGAACTGATTAAAGGCAACACTGCCTCGATTAAATATCGCCGTGCTGATGCGAGCAAGCCAATAACCGATGCTGAGATGGAAAATATCATTAAGCAGGTTCAAAAGAAGGCTGGCGAGCGTGCTCGTCGCGAGGTTGCACTTGAAACGAATAACAAGGATGTCGAGGTTCGCCTAATCAATTCCGCTCTCGTCTCGCTTCGCATTGACGGTTACAAAGTTTCAAACCCAATTGGCTTCAAGGGCAAGGAAGTGATTGTTCAGATTTATACCGCTTTCGCGCCGCTTGTCCATATTTCCGCGATTGAGCGCGTTTGCGACGAACTCGAACTTGATCTCGTGACGGTCGCAGTTGAGCCATTTGCAGTCTGCCGCGCCTGTCTCGGTGATAGTGTTGAATCGAATTTCTCTGGTATTGTGATGGATATCGGTGGTGGCACAACCGATATTGCTGTCGTTGACGATGGCGGCGTCGAGGGCACGAAGATGTTCTCGCTCGGTGGCCGCAGTTTCACGCGCCAAGTTGCGCAGCGCCTCGGTCTCAGTTTTGAAGATGCAGAAAAATTGAAATTACTCGCCGATTCGCCAAAGATGAAACCGGAAATCCATAAAAAATACGAGGCCGCAATCGAGCGCAACCTCGAAGTCTGGCAATCTGGCGTCGAACTCGCAATTGAAGAATTTGATCAACTCGAAACCCTTCCAGGCCAAATCCTCCTCTGTGGTGGTGGCGCTGGTCTTTCTGAGATTCCGGAACTTCTTGCGACTGGCGATTGGTATCAGGATTTGCCGTTTGCTCGCCGTCCGATTGTGAGCCTGATTGAGCCGGAGACGATTGAAGGCATCGAAAATACCACCGACCGCGAACTCGACCACACCTTTGTTACTGCGATGGGTCTTCTGCGTGTCGGCATGGATACGTTGATTGGCGTGCCAGAAAATGGCAGTCTCAAGGCAAAACTTTCCCGTTTGCTCAAGAATTAGTCTGCGCGAGAAACTTCTTCAAATTTACCGGATTCGAGTCCGGCTAATTTATAATTTCCAAAATTCGTGCGGTGCAAAGCCACAACTTTATAACCAAGCGCATCGAAAGTACGGCGAATCTGGCGGTTGCGCCCCTCGCTCATCGTCACGCGCCACTCGGTCCGTTCTTCATTAAGCTTCTCAAGTCCGAGTTGACTACGGCCGTCTGGGAGTTGTACGCCAAAATCCGCAATCATTTGTTGATGTAGCGGCTCGAGTGCGCGATCCAGGGCAACCTCATATATCTTAATCTTTACAAAACTAGGATGCGTCATTCGAAACGCGAAATCCCCGTCATTTGTTAGCAAAATCAGACCAGACGAATCCTTATCGAGTCGACCAACGCTCTTAAGTGCCTGGTATTTCTCAGGCAACAATTCATACATCGTCGGCGTATCGCCCTGACGCTTGCGGCTACAGACGTAACCCGCCGGTTTATTTAGTGCCAAATATATCAGTTTCTCTGGCACAATTTTTTTGCCATCAACAACTACGGTATCTTTTTCAGTTACCCGGGCGCCAATTTCGGCCGGCTTATTATTGACCAAGACTTTGCCGGCAGAAATCAGATTATCGGCTCCTCGGCGCGAAACGCCAAGATTAGTTGCTATGTATTTATTTAATCTAAGCATTCGGTTCAGCTTCAGGGGCAGCTGGCTCCTCTACTGCTTCAGGAGCAGGAGCCATCGCTTGTGCTTGCTGGGTTAAAGGATCATCTTTTAGATCTTCGCTCATCTTTGCGGCGTTTGAGCCAGGAGCGGCCTCGCCATCCTGCATATCGTGATTGATAGCGTTCGCGAGATTTTGCGCGTAGCCAGGCTGAATTGCATCTGGATCCGGTTCTTCGTCAGCGAAATCATCTTCTTCTTCGGTCTGCGTTGGACGGCTTTGTTCGGTTGGAATATTACCGAGCAATTCGTCCATCTTGCGAGACATTTCTTCACGCTCTTCTTCAGAGTTAGTGTCGTGAAGTGGCTCAATGACGCGTTCGCCGCCGCGTTCGGCTGTGGCGGCTGGAGCCGGGGCGCTCGGAGCAGGAACTCCTGCGGCCTGCGGTGCTATAGGGGTAGGCACGGCAGCCGGCTGTGCGGCAGGAGCGGGATTAAAATTTGCGTTTGGAGCCTGTGGGGTTTGCGGCGCAGCTGGTGCATTTGGAATAATCGGCGCTGGCGCAGCAGCTGGAGCAGGTGCGTTAGGAATGATTGGTGCCGGAGCAGCGGCTGGCGCTGGAGTCGGAGCTGGTTGTGGAGCTGGAGCAGCTGGTGTCGGCTGCGGTGTCGGAGCCGGAGCTGGCGCTGGCTGTGGTGCTGGTGCAACTGGTGCTGGCGCTGGGGCCGGTGCAGCAGGTGCAGGAGCAGCAGCTGGAGCAGCTGGTGCTGGGCTCGGTGCTGGTGCAGGACCTTGTGGCGCAGCATTGGCAGCAACGTCAAGATTTGCTGCGGCATTTGCCGTTGGCTTATCGCCAAGCACTTCATGAACAGTATTGATCACGTCTTCGATGCCGACCTGCGACTTAACGAGATAGCGGTCTGCGCCGAGGTTTTCGCCACGCATGCGCTGATCGTCGCTCGAAAGAGCGGTCATCATAATTACCTTTATGTTACTAGTCTCTGGCGTCGAGCGCAGAATGTCTAGCATGTCAAAACCAGAAATTTTCGGCATCATCACATCTGAGATGATGAGCTCTGGCTTTTCTTGAACGGCGAGTGCGAGTGCCTCCTCACCATCGCCGGCAGAAACAATATCGTAACCTTCGGCGACCAGCATAATGCTGTAGATCTCTCGCAAGGACTTGTCGTCCTCGACTAACATAATCTTGGTCATAGTTATTACTATTTTATAACACTTATGCTAAAAATTCCACCGTAAAAACAGGGAATTTATGCGCCAGTTGGCTGGTTTGGCATAATCGGCGCCGCTTCTGGTGTCATATTTGGCGCACCGCCCGCCGCGAAAGCCTGAACGGCCTGTTCGTGCGACTCGGAATTTGCCTGCATCTTTTGCTGGTTCTCGAATAGGAAACGTTGCTGATCATAAGTCTCTTTGCTGAGTCGCGGCAACATCACGATAAAGCGCGAGCCTTTGCCTTGTTCGCTTTCGGCCCAAATCTTACCATTCATTAGTTCGACGCGTTGTTTGACGAGAGCGAGACCAAGGCCAGTGCCACCAATCTCGCGCGTGTCGCTATTATCTACACGGTAGAATTTCTGGAAAATATGCTCAATTTCATCGCGCGGAATACCAATGCCGGTATCTTCCACGATTATTTGAACGTTATAATCATCAGCTTTGACGTTGACCGTGATCCAGCCGGCCGGCGTGTATTTAATTGCGTTCTCAATCAAATTGTTCATGATTTCCTGCATGAAATCGCGGTCGATGCTTGCATAAATTACTTGCGAAATATTGAGACCGCCCACCTGATTCTCGGCATCATTTGAGCCGAATTGGTATTGCAATCCCTTCGCCTGAATATTTGGCAGCTGCGCATCAGAATATTCTTTTATAACGCTCACAATTTCGACTGGCTCCATGTGGGTGCGAATCTTGCCGTCGTCAAGTTTCGTTGTATCAAGCAAATCTTGGAACAAGTGACCGAGATGCTGCGAAGATTCATGGGCCTTATTAAGATACTGCATTGCACGTGCGTCAACTGTAGCGGTCGCCGGATTCATCGCGAGACCAAGGTAGCCCTCGATGCTTGCAACCGGTGTGCGCATTTCGTGGCTCGCGGTCGAAATAAAGTCCATTCGTTCGCGTTCTTCTTCAAGTTCTTTTGCGATATCGCGAAAAGTTACAACTACGCTTGAGCCAGGACCATTCGTTGGCGCAATAATTAAAGAAACTGGTGTCGTTTTATTGCTGCCAGCAGTGACAATGCTCAAGTCGCGCTTTTCTGTGACTTCGCCGGTCTTTATGCTGCTAGCAATCGGATTTACATTTTCGGGGATGCGATTGCCAGATTTATCGAACAGAATTACGCCGGATTCATAATTTAAGCCGACTAATTCGTCGGTGCTCTTACCGAGCATTACGCTTGCCATCGGGTTTGCCAGGACGATATTTCCGTCTGCGCCGACGATTAGGACGCCTTCGCGGATGGATTTTAATACAAGCTCGCTTAACTCTTGCCCAGTCGAACTAGTCGGATTACTGCCGACGGTTGGCGTCATTGCGACGGTTGCTTCTGTTTCGGTTTTTTTCTTAAATAAGCCCATTACTTCTATTTTACCACAAGCGCATTTCTCTGGTATAATAATCGTATGAATAAAGACGTCATTTATATCGAGCCTGAGCAGGATATCACCGATATTCTCGCTAACATCAAGGCTTCGAAGCACAAGATTATTGCGCTCGTCCCGCCAAAGAAGGCTGGGGTTTTAAGAAGCGCTGTCAACTTCAAACTTATTGCGAAAACCGCCAAACAAAACGAGAAAACTGTTGTATTAATTACAACAGACGAATCGCTCCGTCGTCTCGCAAATAGCGTCGC
>JAFWLZ010000073.1 GCA_017510835.1 Candidatus Saccharimonadota bacterium | reverse complement strand
GTCTAAGCCTACTGTAGCAGTGGTGGTTTTTGGTTCGACGGGCGTCTCTATGACAAGAGGAGCTTTTTCTTGTTCGATGTCTGAGTTATCTGTTGTTTCGTCTAGGCCTTTACTCTCTACTTCAAAATTAAGAGCTTCGTTATCCTGAATGGATTCTTCAAAATCAGCCGTAGCACTATAGCTGATATTCGCAAAACAGATTGCGCCGATAATTAGCAAACACGCTAATGAAACAAAATTAATCTTTCGCAGATGAAAGGAAAATTTTTGTTTCCTCACCATAAAAACACCTCTTGTTAGCTTATGCTTAAATTATATCATAAGCGCTATGGGAAAATATCTATAAATTACCCCAATCTTGCCCGATTTTTACATCAACGGCAAGTTTGACTGGGAGCTCTGGTGCAACTTGTTCCATTTTTTCTTGGAGAAGCTTAGCAATACTGTCGGCTTCCTCTTTGTTGCACTCAATAATGAGCGAATCGTGAATCTGGAGAATAAGCTTAGCGTTATCTGGCAATGCTTTGTCGACGGCGATCATTGCTCGTTTCATGAGATCGGCTTCGGTGCCCTGTATCGGCATGTTTGCGGCGGCTCTTTCGGCGGCGGTACGGACGAGGAAGTTTGGTGCGGAGAGATCTGGGGTTGGGCGGCGTCGGCCAAATAAGGTTTCGACATAGCCCTTTGTCCTACCCTGTTCGAGCATATTGTCGATGTATTTGCGGATTGGTGCGCGGAGTTCGAAATAGCTCTCAATAAACTTCTTTGCTTCGTAGAAGCTCATATTGGCGGCATCGGCGAGACCTTTTGGGCTCATGCCGTACAATACACCGAAGTTGATTACTTTTGCGGCGCGGCGTTGTTGCTTGGTGACTTCATTGAGTGGAACATGGAAGGCGTCACTTGCAGTTTTCGTATGAATGTCCAGGCCGGCATTGAAATCGGCAATAAGTTTGTTGTCGCCGGCAAGTGCAGCAGCGAGACGTAACTCAAATTGAGCGTAATCGGCAGAGACGAAAATTTTGCCTTCGTCGGCAACGAAGCATTCGCGAATGCGCTTTCCGTCGTCGCTACGAACGGGGATATTTTGGAGATTTGGATTAACGCTAGATAGACGACCGGTTGCGGTAACATTCTGCGTGAAAGTAGTATGAATGCGATTACTCTCGTCAGCAAGATTTGGTAGTGGCATAATGTATGTGCTTACAAGCTTGCTGACTTCGCGGTAGCGCTCGAGTTTAGGAATGATTGGATGAAGATCGCGTAACTTATCAAGTTCTTTTGCGCCGGTTGAGTAGCCGCGCGTAGTCTTCTTAATTCCCTTGGTTGGTAGAGTGAGTTTCTCGAATAAAATCTCGGACAATTGGATTGGCGAATTGATATTAAAAGTAGTACCGGCGAGTTCGTGGATTTCTTTTTCGAGTGACTGTATCTCGGCAGAAAATTCTTGCGCCAATGCGTCGAAACGGGATTTATCGATCTTGATTCCGGCGTCTTCCATTTTGTAGAGGACCGGAATAAGCGGAAGGTCGAAATCTGTTGCGATTTTTTCGAGTTCTGGAATGGCGGCGAGTTGCTGACGTTGCTTAATATAATCCTCTTTATTATTCGGAAGGTTTAACTCGAGTTGGTCGGCTTTGCGCGCGAGTGGATCAAGCAAGAAGTCAATTTGACCTAGGTCCCAATATGGTTGACCGCCTATGATTGATTGAGCGAGTTTATTATCGGCGTGCATATCGGCCTTTACATCGCGACCGATGTAAAGATTATCTGGAATATCTACTTCGACATTTTTTGGCTCTGGTAGACTATATTTTGTTGTAGTTTTTACAACAGGTTTTTCGGCTTTTACTTCTTTTACCGGCGTAGCGGTTGGTGTGCTGGAGTTTGGGAAAATCTTTTTGAATTTTGTTATGAGCGAATTGAATTGATACTTTTTTAGTACGGCTAAAACGTCGTCTGGATTAAAATCGTTGAGCTTGGCTTTGTCTGGATCGAACTTTACTGGCGCATCGAATTGGATAGCGGCAAGTTGTTTGCTGATATAAGCGAGCTCTTTGCCGTCGCGTAGTTTTTGGCCAGTAGCGCCTGGTATTTCGTCAATATGGGCATAGATATTATCAAGGTCACCGTAGGTTTGCAAAAGATTGACTGCGCCCTTCTCTCCGATACCTGGTACGCCCGGGATGTTATTAGACGAGTCGCCTTTAAGGCTTTTAAGGTCGAGGAACTGCGCTTTCTTCAAGCCATACTTTGCCTCTACTGCGGCGATGTCGAATTTTTGAACATCAGAAAAGCCACGTTTGAGCTGATACATATGAATGTCGTTATCGACGATTTGAAGCATATCGAGGTCGCCAGAGATAATCTCAACGCGAACATTCTGAGCATCCGCACTGCGCGCGAGTGTACCAATAATATCGTCTGCTTCGTAATCGTCAAATTCATAGAGAGGAATATGAAATGCTTCAAGTAGCTCCATTAAGAAAGGAATCTGCGCATAAAAGTCGTCTGGTGCTGGCTTGCGGTTAGCCTTGTAGTCGGCATAGATTTCGCGGCGGCGACGAATATTAGTCTTGGGCTTGTCCCAGGCGACTGCGATATACTCTGGTTGAAGTTTCTCGATAATCTCGATTAGCATTGTGGCGAAGCCGAATACGCCGCCAGTCGGCGTACCGTCCGGTAAAGCGAGATGTCCCATTGCGTAGTAGCCGCGATAAAATACACTTTTGCCATCAATAATTGTCAGATTATCCTTCATAGTTTTATTATACGTTTAATTAATCGAATGGTCGAGATAGCGTGTAGAGCCGAATGGAATTTTGCATTTGACTTGTTCGGTGCCGAGACTATCGGCGCAGTGAATTTTGCGGGCGCCGAAACGGAGATTGATTTTGTCTTCGGCGGAACAGATGGCGTCGTGACGGGCTTTGATGGCCTGCTCAAAACAGAGTTGTGGATTGGCTGAGGCTTGGAGCTTGTAGAGCGTGATGCCGATTATGCGGACTGGGCATGGTAATTTAGCATAGAGCTGTTTGGCGAGACGAGCGATTTCGTGATCCGTATTAAAGGTTTCTTTACTAATAAGTTGGCGATGGTTGTAGCCGTCGGAAAAATCGTAAGTCCAGACATAGATGCCGCGCGCGTAGAGGCTCTTGCTGCGGAGACGATAGCCGACATCTTCGGCGAGATGAACGAGGCGCGCCTCGGTCTCTTCTCGAGAGAGATTGCGACCATCAAGGACAAACTGGCGGCCGACAGATTTAATATCGCTAGTGGCGGAATCAACCTCGATGCCGCGAAGCCGGCGATACCATTTATGTCCGTCGATACTCTTACAGACGAGCTTGACGAGTGTCATTTCGTCGGCGTCGAGGAATTGAATTGGCGTAAAGATTCCAACCGCATTAAGGCGCGCCTCCATGCGAACATTGATGTCTGGCAAATCGGTAAGTTTGAGAGTGGCAAAAATTGAGCGTTGGTTCTCGGCGGTGATTTCATCGAGTCCGTCGGGTTTATGCAGCTCGCCGGCAAGCTTAGCTAAGAAACGATTACTTGCGATGCCGACATTGCAGCGCATATAGCAGCCAATCTCGTCTTTGAGGCGCTGCTTAATTTCGTAGCCGAGTTCGTAGCGGTTGCGATTATAAATATGCTCTGGCGCGGCGGTGAGGTCGATAACGCCCTCGTCAATAGATTTCATGACGACGGATGCAGAATAGTCGCTCATAATTCTCTTTAGCTTTTCGTGGACGAAGATGAATTTGTCTGGTTCGGTCTCGGCGTAAATTAAATCTGGGCAGATGGCGGAAGCCTCACGGCTGCGCATGCCGACTTTGACGCCGAGCGCCTTTGCCTCGTAACTTGCAGCAATAATGCAGGAATTAGGAACGAGGCGATTCGTGATGGCGACGGGACGACCGCGAAGCATTGGGCGAGCTTGTTGCTCGATAGTGGCAAAGCAGGAATTGAGATCGACGTAGAGGATATCATTTGGTGGGCGGCGCTCAAGCATAATGATCTCCCTCAAATTCTAGGTACCAGTTGAGGGATTCGCTATCAAGCGTAATGCGATAATCGCTTGAACCGTCCGTCACGTCGAAAGCAAAAGTCGTCTTCAGCCCGTCATAGCGCGGATGAATGAGACCGATTTCGCTAATGAGAACTTCTCTGCCCGAGCTAGTGCGAAAACAAATCGGGCGGCAATGTCCAAGAATCTCGCGCGAAAAAGTAGCGTCGACATCGATTGCTTCATGGAGTGGGGTTTGATAAGTAGATTGATTCATAAAAATCCTTTACGTAATTACGTTTTATAGAGATTTGACGCAATATTGGCGTCGGAAATTTATGAATCATAGCCAGGGGCCGAAGCATGGCTTGATGAAAATATTTTAGCATAAAAAAGGCCGTCACGTAAACGTGGCGGCGACTAAGGAATTTTACTGGAAGATTCCTTTGTGTTTGTTGGAATTGCATGTAGCGCAGACTCCGTCGACATTAATATCGAACTTCGGCTGTCTGCATACTTTGCAGATTCCGTATGTTGGAGCCGGATTATTCGATCCTGTTCCAGCGCATTTCTTGCAGAGATTGTTGTTGTTGAGCATTTCGCCATTGCTTCCACAACCTGCGCAAATACCGTAATTTGAAAAGCCAAACATTCATTTTCACCCCCCTTCTTACCAAATATCTACTGTGCCAGTGCCACCGCAGTCTTG
>JAFWLZ010000072.1 GCA_017510835.1 Candidatus Saccharimonadota bacterium | reverse complement strand
CTTTAAAAATAAACCAGTTGCAGACGACGTCGATCTCGATGCGTTAGCCGCTAAGACTGCTGGCTCGAGTGGTGCTGACCTCGCTAATATCGCAAACGAAGCTGCTATCGGTGCTGCTCGCAATAACCGCAAAGAAATTACAAATGCCGATGTTACTGAAGCTTTCGAGCGTGTCGCAATCGGTCCAGAACGCAAGTCTAAGGTTATGAATGATCAAGAACGCAAAATCACGGCTTACCATGAAGCCGGGCATGCGATTGTCGGTCATGTCCTTCCGGATTCTGATCCAGTTCATAAAGTCACGATTATTCCACGTGGACGTACTGGTGGTGTAACTTGGTTCCTTCCACCAGAAGATCGTAGCTATAAAAATATCTATGAGCTCAAAGACGTTCTCGCTCGTGCGATGGGTGGTCGCGTTGCTGAGCGTATAATTCTTGGCGAGGATGGTATTACGACTGGTGCTAGCTCCGACCTTCAGCATGTCGCTGAACTAGCGCGCGAGATGGTTTCCGAAGAGGGTATGGGCAAGAAACTTCGCGATCAGGTATTTAACACTGAGGAAGTCAACTTCTTCGGTGATCGTGCCAAGATCTATTCCGAAAAAACTTCTGAGCTTATTGACGCAGAAATTGAGGCGCTTACAAAGGAAGCAAACGTTCGCGCAGAAGCCGTTCTCAAGGCAAACAAAAAGCATCTCGATGCGCTCGCAAAAGCCTTGCTTGAAAAGGAAACATTGGAAGAAAAAGAAGTCTCCGCCATTCTTAAAGGCACCTCGATGCCTAGCGCCGCAAAACTTCACGATTAAGGTATAATGAGCATAGTATGAAGCACAAAATCCACTTTCGTTCGGTCGTATCGTTGGCGAATCAGCGTCTGTCTGTAAAGACTGCTGCCATCGTTATTGCTAGCTCGACTTTGATTTCTGCGCTTCTCGGTATCTTCCGCGACCGCTGGTTGAACACGATGTATTACGATACTTATCCAGCCGGTCTTGATGCTTATACCGCTGCGTTTACGGTGCCAGATTTCCTATTCTTTATCATTACTTCCGGCGCACTCGCAGTTACATTTGTTCCAGTTTTTAACCAGCGTCTTGTTGCTGGCAATAAAAAATCTGCCTGGGAACTCAGTACAAGCACGCTAAATTTCTTGGCTTTCATTAGTCTCGTTGCTTCGATTCTCATTATGATTTTTGCGGATCCGCTTGTGCGTTACATTGTCGCGCCAGGTCTTAACGAATCTGCAATGTCGCTCGCAATTAATATGATGCGCGTGATTGCGATTAATCCATTCCTTTTCTCAATTTCTACTGTGCTTTCAAGCATGCAGCAGGCGGTTGGGCGTTTCATTTTTTACTCGCTCGCGCCGGCACTTTATAACATCGGCATTATCGTCGGTATCCTCGTCTTCACAAACGGAATCAATATCTTTGGCGTACAGATTTTCGAAGGCGGCATTATGGGCGTCGCACTTGGCGTCGTCTTTGGTGCCTTATTGCAGCTCTGTGTTAGTATTATCGGTCTTGTTGGTCTCGGCTTTGACTATAATTTCAAGATTAGTTGGCGCAATCAGGGCTTTCGTAAGGTCCTCCGCCTTCTTCCATCTCGTTCGGCTGATCAGGGTATCGATTATGTCATGAGCATTGTGAATACAAACCTCGCTTCTCGCATGGGCGAGCAGTCAATTCGCGCTTATCAGCAGGCCTCGAGTCTTCACTCGATGCCGGTGAACTTGATTGGTGTTGCGATTTCGACAGCTTTCTTCCCGAAGCTAACCGAAGAAGCAGGGCGGGGCAATAAAGAAGCCTTCCGCGAGACTTATCGCTCGGCGCTCAGCACTATTATTATGATTTCGATGCCAATTGCGCTCATCGCCTTCTTCACGCGTGGCTACGTCGTAAACTTCATTAAGAATGGTGGTGACCCAAAGATCGCGAGCGTACTAGGTGCCTTCATTATCGCGATTATTACGCAGTCAATGTATCATATCGTTGCGCGTGGTTTTTATGCTCGCCAAAATGCAAAGACCCCATTAATTATTTCGATTGCAGCTTTCATTGTTCAAATCGTTTTTGCGATCCTATTTAGCGTCTGGAACTTTGGTCCAGAAGGCCTTGCTTATGCTACGAGCATCTCGGCCGTATTCGAGGTTGGCATTTTGCTTATCATTCAAAATCGCGAACGACACCTTCTTGACCGCGCTTTCTGGATTACTGCGTTCAAAATGACTATCGCATCAGTCCTTGCAGGCATCGTTTCATATATTTTGACGAAATTATTACCGCTTCGCGCAACCGATAATTCATTCTTCTCGACCTTCCCGAAGTTCTGCATTATCTCAATTGTTAGCCTAGCATTCTATTTAGCAGTTTGTGTCGCATTTCGCATCAAAGAAGTACGACCAATTATCGATCGCCTTGTAAAGATTTTCTTCAAAAACGCGAAAGTCGAACCAAAGAAATAATTACGCTTTACCAAGATGTTTTTTGGCATTTTCGGTCACAATGCGACCTTTTGGTGTGCGTTGAATCATGCCAATTTGAATCAAATATGGTTCAAAATAATCCTCAATCGTGGATGTTTCGTCGCCAGTTAGAGCGGCAATAGTATTAAGGCCAACTGGGCGGTTGCCGTACTTATCGATCATTAATGTGAGCATATTGCGATCAGCCGGGTCAAGACCGAGCTCGTCGATTTCGAGCATTTCAAGCGCACCCTTCGTAGACGGCATATCGATTATTCCATCACCATTTACGTCGGCGTAATCGCGTACGCGCTTTAGTAAGCGGTTTGCGATACGCGGCGTAAGGCGAGAACGTTTCGCGAGTAAAGCCGCCGCTTCTGGCTCAATTTTTGTATCAAGCAAATTTGCTGAACGTTCAATAATCTTCTGAATATCATTGTCGCCGTAGTATTCTAGGCGGAAATTGTGGCCAAAACGATCGCGTAGTGGCCCGGCCAAATTACCAGCCTGCGTTGTAGCGCCAATTAAAGTAAAATGCGGCAGATCTAATTTTACGCTGTGCGCAGTTGTGCCTTTTCCGATTACGATATCGAGTTTGTAATCTTCCATTGCGGAGTAGAGAATCTCTTCGACTGCTCGGCGCAGGCGATGAATTTCGTCGATAAACAAAATGTCGCCATCAGTCAGGCTAGTTAAAATACTTGCTAAATCACCAGCTTTCTCGATTGATGGTGCAGAAGTAGCACGAAAGTTTGCATTCATTTCGCGCGCAATTACGCCAGCCATTGTGGTTTTGCCGAGTCCTGGTGGGCCATAAAGCAAAATATGATCGAGCACGTCGCCACGCTTTTTTGCGGCCTCGATTGCAAGCTTGAGATTTGTCTTTAGCCTATCTTGTCCAATGTATTCTTCGAAATTTGTCGGGCGCAGAGAAAACTCTACGATGTTCTCCTCGCCATCGTCTTCATGTAGGCTTGTGTCAATTACTCTCTCGATTGCCATATCTATTATTATACCATCTGACGCTAATCTGTTAAAATAGATAAAAAAGGAGGATTATGGCAGAAATTAAAGGTACGAAAACTGAGAAGAATCTAAACGCCGCATTTGCAGGAGAATCCCAAGCGCGCGTTAAATATCAGTTCTATGCAAGCAAAGCAAAAAAGGAAGGTTACGAGCAGATTTCGGCCATCTTTCAGGAAACCAGTGACAACGAGAAAGAACATGCCAAGATTTGGTATAAGCTTCTCCACGATGGCGTCGCCGATACAATGACGAATCTCAAGGATGCTGCTGCTGGCGAGAATTATGAATATACTGACATGTATAAAAAATTCGCCGAAGAAGCTCGCGAAGAAGGCTTCGATGAGATTGCTGAGCTTTTCGAGAAAGTTGGCGAAATCGAGAAACATCACGAAGAACGCTATCTCAAGCTCGTCGAGAATATTGAGAAAGGCATGGTCTTTAAGGGCGACGGCGTAACGGTTTGGAAATGTCGCAATTGTGGCTATATTCATATTGGCGATTCTGCACCAGAAGAATGTCCAGTCTGCAAACATCCACAGTCCTATTTCGAAATTCAGGCTGAGAATTATTAATGGCCCGATTAACCCGTTATCAGGCTAGGCGTATTAGCGCGGTCGTTGTTGCTGCGCTAGCTTTTGGTGCCTTCGTTCTGCTAAATCCAAAGGCTTATGAATATGCGAGTCAGTTAGGTTTTAGCGATAAGTTGCCAGATTATAAAGCCGAGCAGAGCAAAGCGGATTCGACGCTTGCCAAAGACGTCCTCGAAAATCTCGCCGTCAAAGATAAATATACTGAGCAGAAATATTACCGCAAAGCCTTTTATGATAGTTGGGGCATGACTGCAAGCGGCTGTAATACACGTGAAGCAATTCTAGCGCGCGATCTTAAAGGTGTCGTCTATAAGTCAAATAGCTGCAAAGTCGAATCCGGTACACTCGAAGACCCGTATACTGGAAAAACAATTCACTTTACGCGTGGCCAGGATACTTCTAGCGCAGTTCAGATTGATCATGTCGTAGCGTTAAGTAATGCTTGGGCCAGTGGCGCGGCGCTTCTGACAAAAGAGAAACGCTATGAAGTTAGTCAGGACCCACTCAATCTTCTTGCCGTTGACGGTCCCGCTAACCAAGAAAAATCCGACCAGGCTGCCGATACCTGGCTACCGAGCAACGAAGGTTTTAAATGCCAATATGTTGCTCGCCAAATCTCCGTAAAATATAAATACAAGCTCTGGGTAACTCCGGCCGAAAAACTCGCCATGCAGAAAGTTCTTGCCAACTGCCCAGAAGAGCCTACTCGAGGACTAGAAAATCAGTAACTACATAGTCGCCGTTCACAGCAATTGCTGCGAGGCGAGCACTCTTGCTTGGACATTTTTGCAAATACATTTCTGCTGCAAAGCGCATTTGTTTTTGTTTGGCTGGCGTAATCGCATCTAATCCATCACCGCGCTTGCGATACTTTACTTCACTGAAATATAAGACGTCATCCTTCTCGGACACAATATCAATTTCGCACCATTTTGTCTTCCAATTACGTTCGACAATCTTATGCCCAAGTCTTTCTAAATAATCCGCTGCCGATTCCTCACCGCGACGGCCGTCGGTAACATTCTTTGCAGCTATCTTTTGCGGTTTAGAACCAATTAGTTCCGCAATTGGTCGAAAACTTTTGCGGTGCTCTTCGCAGGGGCCAAGCTCGAGCAAAGCTGCTTTATGCGTAGCCGTGCCGTAGCCAACGTGCTTTTCAAACCCATAACCGGGGAAGTGTTCGGCGAGTTCGATCATATAATTATCGCGCGCGACCTTTGCGATAATCGAGGCCGCCGATACTTCTGGTACGAGTGCATCGGCTTTCGGCAGGACTGCGACGTATTTACCGAGTGGAGTGTCGCTCAAAAAATTAATCGTGCCATCGATAATAATCTCGTTAAACTCAGGTTTCTGCGCCTGAATGGCTTTAACCGCCTCGCGACAAGCCTTGCGCAGGGAAGCGGAGAGCCCTAGTTTATCGAGCTCTGCTGCCGAGACCCAACCTAATCCACAATAGGCTTTCTCGTGAATTTCTGTCGCTAGCTTTTTGCGTCGTTTTGGAGTAAGTTTTTTACTGTCGTTTAATCCTTCGATTGGTTCGCGTAAAACGCACGCGCCCACAACAAGAGGTCCCGCCCAGGGACCTCTGCCAACTTCATCTATTCCTAGTAGCTTTTTCAAGCCTTAAGCTTCCGTCTTTTCTTCTGCTGGAGCCTCAGCCTTTTCTTCGACTGCTTCTGCAGGAGCTTCGGTCTTTGGAGCCTCCTCAGCTGGAGCTTCTTCCTCAGTTGGGAGTTCGTTCACTGCGTGGCGATCGAAATCCTTCTGAGTAAGACGAGCGGACTTACCGGAGCGCTCGCGGAGGTAGCGGAGATTGTTGCGGCGAACCTTACCACGGCGGACAATTTCAACCTTTTCTACGAGTGGACTGTGCATCAAGAAGCTCTTCTCAACGCCAATACCAGACGCAACTTTACGGACAACAATGCGCTCAGTATGAGAAGCTTTGCGATCGACGCGGATTACAGTACCTTCAAATACCTGAATGCGGAACTTGTCACCTTCCTTAATTTTCTGTGAAACACGCACAGTATCACCAGAACGGACATCAATGACGGCCTTCTTTTTCTGGGCATCACCCACCATTTTGAGTAATTCAAACGACATATTCTTACCTTTTATATTAAAAACTTTCCTCATTTTATCACATTTTTTACTATTCGACAAGGGTTTATAAGGTATAATTTAATTATGATAGCGCATCTCAAAGGTATTTTAACTGAAAAAATTGACAACTCTGTAATTATTGATGTAAATGGCGTCGGCTACGAAGTCGCCCTTAGTGGTATCGACTACGAGA
Source organism: Candidatus Saccharimonadota bacterium (assembly GCA_017510835.1). Taxonomy (GTDB): domain Bacteria; phylum Patescibacteriota; class Saccharimonadia; order Saccharimonadales; family Saccharimonadaceae; genus UBA2834. Next base: position 2,507 of record JAFWLZ010000072.1, on the reverse strand, counting down.
ATCTCAATCTCGACGACGAGGTTAAACTCTATACTTACCATCATGTGCGCGAGCAGGCCGAGGAGCTCTTTGGCTTCACGAGCCTTGCTGCAAAGCGCCTCTTTGAACTCCTGATTTCTGTGCAGGGAATTGGCCCGAAGGCTGGTATGGCAATCTTGAGTCTCGCTCCGGCTGAAGAAGTTCGCAATGCAATTGCAAATGCCGATTCGGCTTATATTTCAAAGGCTAGCGGCGTAGGGAAGAAGTCTGCCGAGCGTGTAATTGTTGATCTTCGCGACAAGGTTGGCCTCCCGACCTATTATGGTCGCAAAAATGAGCCTCAAACTGCTTCGAAACCGCTTGAAAACGATGAAGCGCTTGATGCTCTCATGGCGCTTGGTCTAACGCTCGCAGACGCTACAAAAGCGCTTGAAGGCGTCGACGCAAGTCTCAGTACCGAAGACCGAATCCGCGCCGCCCTCAAAAACCGCTAAAAGCCGCAAAGGCTTTCAGTCACAAAGAGGATTTCGTGGGCGCCAAAAATACTATATCTTAGAGACTTACGGAGGCTACGGCCGAGTACGAGACGGCTGTCGCCCGTAACGACGGGCCGACAGAACGTCGTGCTCTCTGATATAGTATTTTTGACGTTCATAGAATGATAATTATGCTTGAAAGCCTTTGCAGCTTTTGCTACAATAGATTCGTTGCTCTGGGAACGTGTGTATAACTCAGCATGTTTGGGGATATAGTCGTAAAGAGCGATGGCTCTGCTAGTTTTATGGGGATGCGTGCCGAATCGGCGCAAAAAACTAATAGAAGAAGCAGGGCAATATTACTAAGCAGGAGAAACCATGAAAAAGCGTAACCGTAAGGGGACGCTCCAAGTGGACGCGCTTCACTGGAATGAATATATTGAGGTGTAAGCGCATAAAAAATAACCGCAGTTGAGAGCGGTTATTTTTTATTTATTTATCTTCTTTTTCTTCGGTTCCAGTCTTTGGTCCTTTTTCTAGACCCGCCTCGCCGAGCGCTTCATTGATTGCGTTTTCAACGACCGTATCTTCGCCTTTTGCGATATCAATGTTCTTACCATTAACATAAATTGATGGTGTCGCCTCTACATGATCGCGTTTTTTGCCAAGGCCTTTATCGAAGTCAATCTTCTTCTGAATATTTGCATCGCCAAGCATTGACTTAAATTTTGCAGTATCACCTTTACCTTTAGATACCTCTTCGAAATACTCGGCAAAAATATTTGTGCGTTTTTCGGTGTCAAAAACATTTATCCAATCGTTGCGATTATCGTACATCGTTTCGAGCATTGGCCAGAAATATCCTTGAAGGCCAGCGGATTCAACTGCCGCGGAGGCTGCACGCGCGTTTTGGTGGCCGTCGATAGGGAAGTTACGAAAAATGAACGCAACGCGGTCGCCATATTGTTCATGGAGCTTACTAATCTTTGGCATCATTGTTGCGCAACCAGGACATTGCAAGTCTGCATATTCAACTACGACAACTTTTGAGTCTTCCTTGCCGCGAACATGGTCGCCAATATTGCCGTTATTGTCGTCGCCGACAATGACGTTTTTTGTATTGTAATTATCGTAATTAATTTTGTTGTCTGAATTGAGCGAGGACCAGACGACTAAACCTCCGAATGCCAGCAAAATCACCGCAATCGCCCCAACAGTAAACTTATTCATATAAATAGTATAGCACGCCGACTAGTGTATAATGGAGTTATGAAGCAGTCATTTCCGCGTAAGATAATGACCAAACTTGTTGCGGCGCTCGACCCGCATTTTGATAAGTATCGCGCCAACCCAGTCTCTATATCGAAAGAGCAGGCCGACAGGGCACGCGAGAAAGAAGAGAAGAAATTCCAGAAGCAAGTCGACGATGCTGTAAAGCGCGAGCTAAAAGACTACACTCCAAAAAATGAAAAAGAACTCGTTCAGCTTCTTCGACGTACGCCGCGCGAAGTACTGAGTGTCAAGCAGCGTAATCTTATCTCTGGAGCAATGTCGTTTGATAAGCGCAAAGCAATTCTGATCACGATGCCAAAAGATGACATTACTTTTTTGAAAGATACTGATTTTCTTGGCCCGCTCAATCTAGATAAGCTCTATAAAACCGGCGACACGGTTTTTCCAGTGCTTAACAAAAACAAAAGAGTCTGTGGCCTTATTCGCACCGACAAACTGGATCTTTTGCATATTGAGAAGAATCAGCCTGTTATAAAAATCATGGAACATAACGTCGCATTCGCACGTGAAGACTATACTTTAGAGCAGCTTCTTGCCGCTTTTCTCCGAGCGCGGACTGATTACATGTTAATAATTAATGCCGACGAGCAGTTAGTCGGCTATGCTGAACTAAATACACTTATATCTGTCCTTTTTAATCGCGAAATAAAAGATGATTTCGAGAGCGACGATTCATCGCTACTCGTGTCGCGCCGTGATTTGGTATAATTAAAGTATGACGTGGGCACTCTTTCCGATTGCTGCAATGCTTTTTTATGT
>JAFWLZ010000071.1 GCA_017510835.1 Candidatus Saccharimonadota bacterium | reverse complement strand
CCGCCCGTCAAACCATGAGAGTCACCAACACCCGAAGTCCGTTTCGGCGGCCTAAGGTGGGGGAGATGATTGGGGTTAAGTCGTAACAAGGCATCCGTACCGGAAGGTGCGGATGGATTACCTCCTTTCTAGAGAAGGATAAGATGCGCCTGAAACAGTAATGTTGCAGGTAGCTAGGTCGGTTGTAGTAGTAGATATAAGCTTGATCTATTACATCTCTGGTTTTCCAGATACAACAAAGCTATTTTAGAAACCGCGATGTTCTTGATTGCACGCTAAATTGTTAAACTTGAAGATCCGCCCGTTTGGGCGGATTTTTGGTTCTTTAGTCGGGAACTGCATAAAAAATAATTTTGGGTGGTGGGGTATTTTTGAACTGTCTAAAGACCGTATAAAGTCGTTGTAAAAAATACAGGAACAGATGAAAATACCCCCGACCGTGTCAGTCGAGGGCATTTTGACCAGCGATTAGAGTTTGCCAAGTTCTGCGCAAAGTACGATGCCGTTGCTAGTGCGGATGTATTTCTTTGGGAATACTAGGTCATCGGTTTCGCGGCCGTCATCGCGGGCAGCTTCGGCAACTTTCTTGTCTACGAGTAGGATACGTCCTGGTTCGGGCTCAGGGAAGGTATAGACTAAATCATCCTTCACCAGGCGTGGCGTCAGATAGCTCCAGGTAAGTGGCACATAAAGATGTCCTTCGTTAGTGTCAACCTCATATCGGCCGGCGTCAATAATAAGCTCTGATGCTTTTGCGTAACTGTTGTCCTCTCGAGGGAAAGTCTGGTAATTCGTGCCGAGTCTGAACTTGCCTTCTTGATAATCCTGATAGAAGGTTTCGCTAACAAATGTGATCTTGCCAGGGTAATAATTGACCAGGCGAGCCTGCGAGAAATCGAGCGGAACCGTTTCTGGTGTTCTGGCCGTTTCATCGGTTGGCATCGCTGGGGCGCTTGGCTCATTTGTGTCCTGTACGGAGGTCAGCTTTTCGGGAGCTGGCGGTTCTGGACTCGTAGCTTTTGGAGCCGGTGCTGGCGGAATGTCGTTCTGAAGAAACTCTTCCGGGATTAAATCGCCGAGATTTTGCGTTAATTTAACGCGGTCATCGGGTTTCTTGTTCTTTTTGTGCGGCAGTTTAAATAATTCACCAGGCTGAAGTGGTCTGGAGACCGGTTTAACCGCCTGAGGAGCCGCAGGTTGCGCTTTTGTTTCCGAGACGGAAACTGGCTCAACTTTTGGTGTTTGCGGCCTTTCTGGTGCCTTTTGAGGGGCCGTTTCAGGCTTTGGTGGAGCCGGTTTCGTTTGAGTCTTGATTGGCTTATTACTCTTCGATCGTTTTGGCGGAGTTTTACCGTCGGATTTTGCTAGTTTCGAAGGCGGATCAAGCTCATTGCGCTTTTTGTCGTAATACTTAGCATATCTAAGCGCTTCTGAGTATGAGCCACAGCTGTGCGCTAAAGAGTTAGCTTTAGGGGTTCTAGGATCCCTATCAAACTCCATAAAGCTAGGCGGTGTGATCTCGTCTTTCGGCAGGCGCTGATCCTCTGGTAGTTCGGCATTCTTCTGCCGCTTCTCATCCCAAAGCATAAGGATTAGTTTTACGCCAATCTTGGCCTCATCGTTCAAATACATTCCCATAATCATCACCTCCTTAGCGTGTGTAGTTGTAGGGGACAGGTATTTGCATCGTAGAAAAAATCGCTGATGACAAGGTGCATTAGTGTATTGCCTCCTGGTTATCAGCTAACTGGTTTTAGGGTAATATGAAAAGCCGCTTTTTGCAAGCATGAGCGGCTTTAAAAACGCGGGAACCAAAAAAGCTCCGAATTCAGTGCACCATGACCAAAAGCTAAATAATGTCATGCTTGAATCGGAGCTATAAAGGTGTTTGTGTTTTGTTTGTTTTTGCTAAATTTTTGTTTTGGTTTGAAGAATAGTGCGGCTTTTGAAATCTGCGAATAATCTCAAAAGCTATTTTTAGTATAAGCGCAATCGCAAACATTGTCAACACTTTTGTATAAATAATTTGTTCAGAAAATAACAGGGGTAGTTTTGGTGTTCGAGCAAAAAAGTCGAAGTTTTTTGCAACTTTTTTCGATTTTTATGTTTGTGGATTTTGGGCGATTTTTTTGTTAAAATAGGCCTATGGAAAAACGCATTTTTGGCGCGACTGATGGGATTCGTGGGAAGGTCGGCGAGGCGCCGCTACGACCAAAAATTATTAACGAACTTGGACGTGCAATTGCAAAAAATACGTACGCAAAAAAAGTTCTTTTGGGTCGCGATACGCGCGAAAGTGGCGTTTGGATGGCCGAGCAAATTACGGACGGTATTGAAGCGGCTGGAGCGAAAGTTGAGAACTTTGGAATTCTGCCAACGCCGGCTGTGCAGGTCATAATTAAGGATTCTGGCGAGTATGATGGCGGTGTGATGATAACAGCTTCGCATAACCCGGCTTCAGATAATGGCATCAAAGTATTTGGTGCAGATGGAGATAAGATTTCTGACGAACAGGAGTTGGCAGTTGAGGCGACTTATTTTGAGGCTGAACCGACTGACGGCGGCGAGTTGCCAGAGGTGCGCTTCGTGAAGCAGGCAAGCGAATCGGCGGAGAAATACTACGAACAGATTGCTGCGGCGAAGGTTGGCGATAAAGATTTCAAGGGGTATAAGATCATTCTTGATGCGGCGAGCGGTGCTGGTCATGATTTTTCGCGCAAGGTATTCGAGGAGTTTGAGGTCGAAGTTGAGCAGATTGATCCAGAACCAAATGGAAAGAATATAAATGATGGCTATGGTGCGCTATATCCAGAGAAGATGGCCGATAAAGCACGAGAGGAAGAATTAATCGGCGTAGCGCTTGACGGTGATGCCGATAGGATTGTTCTTGCGGACGAAGAAGGCCGAATCTGGGATGGCGATAGGATTGTAATCCTATTAGCGGAATATCTGAAAAAACACGGTGAGTTGCCGGCTGATACGGTGGTTCTAACGGAATATAGTAATCTTGCGACAATCAAATATCTCGAAGATCAGGGAATTAAGGTTGCGAAGGTTGTGAATGGCGATCGTTACGTGGCGCAGAAGTGCATAGAACTCGGCGCAGGGCTTGGTGGTGAGTTGGCAGGACATATTATCTATCTGCCATGGATGAGGGGCTCTGATGGGACGTTTATGGCTTTGATGATTTTGCGGATTGTTCAGGAATCTGGTGGCCGCCTAGCGGATCTCTGGGCGGATTATGAGAATGTGCCGTCGAAACAATGGGGACTCAAGGTGCGTGAGAAGCGCGATTTGGCGGAGGCGGCTGGCTTTAATGAGGCGGTTGCAGAGGCAGAAGAACGCTTTGCTGGGAAAGGGCGCGTGTTTGTGCGCTATTCTGGCACAGAGAACAAGCTACGAATTCTTGTCGAAGGCGAAGACGCGGCGTTGGTTGATGAAATCGGTGATGGTTTGGCAAAAATAATAGAAAAGGAGATTGGCGAATGATTACGGTCGGAGCTGTAACGGAGTATGATGGTGACGTCGCAGAGGCGATGGGGAAGTTGCGTCAGCAATTGTCTTCCCGGCATGATGGCTCGGCGATTAGTCGGGAACTAATAGAGGAGATTATTGAGTCGCCTTATCATGATATCTTGATCGCGACGGATGACGATAAGGTGGTCGGTATGGCGATTGTTTCAATCGTGATGGCGACGCTTGATCGCAATGTATATATGGAGGATTTGGTTGTTGATGCGGAATGCCGCGGCAAGGGTGTAGGTGGTAAGTTGCTAGACGCAGTGAAGGATTGGGGGCGAGCACATGGCTGCCGTCGTCTGGAATTTACTTCGTCTAGTCGCGAGAAAAAGGAAGGCGCGAAGGGCTTTTATGAGAGTCATGGGGCTGAGGTGCGCGAAACGAATGCGTTTCGTGCAGAATTGAACTAGGTTGGTTTTAGTTAAGCAACTGTATAAAATAATATCCCGGGCGTTTGGATGTATTTGAACTGTCTAAAGGCCGTATAAAATCGTTGTAAAAAATACAGGAACAGATATAAATCCGCCAGAATCGGCGGATTTTTGCTTGGTCAAGCTTAGGCTTGACATTTCGCTCCATTTCGCTTATACTTATCGCAAGACTAGGTCAAAATAAAAAGTCGAAACAAAAAAGAGAAAAAACATGTTCAAGAGAGTATTTGCTGCTAGCATTGTATCCGCCGGGATTTTGGCGGCTTTTTGTGGCGGGAATGTTTTTGCTTTCTATTCTAGTGAGCCGTATACCCCGGGCGAGAAGAAGAATTTTTATTCTGGGGATATCGATGTTTGTATATATAAAATAGGCGGCTATACGGGCGACACGATCATAGCGAACGTTTCGGACGGCAATTTTAATACGCAATTGAGTTTTGATTCTTTCTCTGAAGACGAAAAGTGTATGCATGTATTTGTGCCTAGCGGTGGCGGAACGAATTATGTCAGTTATTATACGCCAATGGGTTTGAGCAATCTAAATCTAGATAAAGAGTCTCTCGGCAGTACGCGAAAGATTAAGCTAAATCTCGAAGACAGCACAACGCTAAACAAATATATTAGCTCGAATGGTGCGTTTAATAACAGAATTGGCGCAAGCAAGATTGAGATTCAATTTGACGCGAATGGTGGCACTGGCACGATGCCAGCGATGACTAATCTTGATCCGAATACGAGCTTTACTTTAGATAGCAATAGTTTAACGAGGACTGATTATAAATTTGTCGGTTGGAATACGAAGGCTGATGGCGCTGGCACGAGCTATACCGACGGCGAAACAATTACTCTAACTAAGGGTGGTATTGTGAGGCTTTATGCACAGTGGGTTCAGGCTACGGCGACATTGAAGACTGGCACGAATGTTAATGCGGCGCTGAAAACTTTAGCAAAGGGAAGCAGTGTATCTTTCACGACTACCGATACTTTGATTAAGAATCTTAGCTTTGTTGATACGCTTCCTAGTACAGTCGATGAGAATACGCCTAGAGTAAACATCGCTCTTGATGGTGAAATTCCAGTCTATGCTTACTGGGAAGCTAATGATGAGGCGATATATATAAATACTGAGGCAGATAAGATTTATGCGAATCAGAACTCGAGCTATATATTCTATGACATGCGGGCTCTTACCTCCCTCACCCTCCCAGATAGCTTTAATACTTCAAAGGTGACGGATATGAGCCGTATGTTTCGTGACATGCGATCTCTCACCTCTCTCGCTCTCCCAACTAGCTTTGATACTTCAAATGTAACGAATATGAGTGATATGTTTGGCGGCATGTATGCTCTCTCCTCCCTCACCCTCCCGTCTAGCTTTAATACTTCGAATGTGACGAATATGAGCTGGATGTTTAGTGGCGTGCAATCCCTCACCTCCCTCACTCTCCCAGATAGCTTCGATACTTCAAAGGTGACGGATATGAATCATATGTTCAGT
>JAFWLZ010000070.1 GCA_017510835.1 Candidatus Saccharimonadota bacterium | reverse complement strand
CAAGGGCGATATTGCCAAAATCGAATTCAAGAAGGGCGAATTCTCGCTCGTTAAAGCTCGCGAATAAAATGCTATAATATAAGCATGAACGATAACGAAGCTCCGGCTTTTTCTGTAGGTGAAAATGGCTTATCTATAAATGAGCCAATTGCGCCAGAAAAAAGGGAGCCAATCGAGGCGCCAAAAAACGACAAACCGAAAAGCGGTCTAATTATTAAGCTCGTGATAGCCATTTTGGCGGTTGGGCTGATTGCTTTTGCGGCCACCCAGATTGATTATGTTGCAGTCGTAGATAATATGAAGGCGACCGGCTATGAACCATCGGCAGATATGGCGGCATTAATCAATGATTTGTCGCTTACGAGCGATGGCGAGCGAATCATGAATGCGACGCGTCCGGAATTGCAGGAAGCAGAAGAATTCAATCAAAACTGCAATAATGGCAAGGATGGGTCTTCGACTCTTGGTTGCTATTCTGGTTCTAGAATTTATATTTATAATATTGCGCGCGTCGATTTGGATGGCATTCGGCAGGTTACGCTTGCGCATGAATTTTTACATGCCGTTTGGGAGAGAATGAGCGATTCGGAGAGAAATGAACTAAAGGAACCAATCGAGTCAATTTATGATACTAACGAAGATATTCGCAAGCAGGCAGACCTATATAGAACTGACGAGCGCATTAATGAATTGCATTCATTTATCGGCTCACAGGTTTCGCCGAATAATATGCCCGCGGTTTTGCGTGATCACTATGCGAAGTATTTTTCTGAGCACTCGAAACTTGCGACGTTTTATAATAGATATCACTCGATTTTCGAAGAGGCAGAGAAGCGCGCTAGTGAGCTAAAAGAGCAAATTACAGAACATCGCGAGAAGATTAACGAAATGAAAGAGACGTATACTCGTAATAACGCGGATCTTTCGCAGGATATTAGTGATTTTAATTCGCGCGCACGTACTGGCGGATTTGGGTCTGAGGAAGAGTTTATAACTCAGCGCCAGGCACTTGTTCAGAGGCAAACAGTGCAGCGTCAAGAGTATCAGAATTTGGTGGACTACATTAATGAAACTAACTCTTTGATTAGCGCCTATAATGATAATGCTCTCCGAAGCTCCGATCTCTATAAAAGTATCGATAGTAATATTAAGCAGCCAGATAGTCCAACTGCGCAGTGATCTAGCACTCTTGCATTTCGAGTGCTAATTACTTATAATATAAGTATGAAAGATTATTTGGTTCCAACAGTTATTGAAGAAAACAATCGTGGTGAGCGCGCCTATGATATTTATTCGCGTTTATTGAAAGAGCGCGTTATTTTTATGGGCGAAGAAGTGACGCCAGCGACGGCAAATATCGTTGTAGCGCAGCTTTTGCATCTCGCTTACGAAGATCCTAAGAAGGATATTAAGCTTTATATCAATTCGCCTGGCGGCTCAGTTTATGATGGACTTGCGATTATTGATACGATGAATTATATTGAGCCAGATGTGCAGACGATTGGCATTGGCCTTCAGGCCTCGATGGGCGCAATGCTACTTTCTAGCGGTGCCAAGGGTAAGCGTTTAGCATTGCCGAATGCTCGCATTATGATTCATCAGCCGAGCTCAGGCACCGAAGGCAAGATTACGGATCAGGAAATCGCACTCAAAGAAGGTGTTTATCTCAAGAAAGTCCTTGCCGAGATGATGGCGAAGAATACTGGTAAATCGCTTAAAGAAATCGAAAAAGCAATGGACCGCGATTACTGGATGTCTGCTGAAGAGGCGAAAGAATTCGGCATCATTGACGAAGTGATAAAATAGAACTAAATAATTATTGGAGGTGCCACTATGGCAAAAACTAAAGCAAAATTTGTTTGCCAAAATTGTGGCACGAGCTATGTGAAGTGGGCTGGGCGTTGCGAGCAGTGCGGCGAATGGAATACCTTGCTCGAGCAGGAAGTTCCGACTGAAGCGGAAGCAAAATCCGCCCTCGCACGCGGGGCAGTTTCTGGCAAGAAACTCGCCGCCGTTTCGATTAACGAAATCGAGCCGTCCGACGCGGGCAGCCGCTTGAAGACTGGATTCCCGGAACTGGATAATGTTCTCGGCGGCGGGATTTTGCTTGGCGGCGTCGCTCTACTTGCCGGTCAACCAGGCATGGGCAAATCTACGATTTTGATGCAAGTCTGCGCTAATGTTTCGAATGCGGGCCGCAAAGTGCTCTACGTCTCTGGCGAGGAGTCAGCGGGGCAGGTCAAAATGCGCGCTATTCGTCTCGGTGCTAGTTCTGATCAGCTTCATTTTGCGAGTTCTTCATCTGCGAACGACATTGCGAAGACTATCGAAGAAGATGGCTATGATCTCGTAATTGTCGATTCGATTCAGACGCTCAGTATGGCAGAGATTTCTTCTGCGCCAGGCACCGTTAGTCAGGTTAGTAACTGCGGCAATCTCATTATTCGTGCTGCCAAAGCGAGCGGTACGGCCGTAATTATTGTTGGCCACGTCACAAAAGACGGCACGCTCGCCGGGCCGAAAGTGCTCGAACATCTCGTTGATGTTGTGATGAATTTTGAGGGCGACCGTTACGGCGGATTCAAGACGATTCGTGCTGTAAAGAACCGCTTCGGTTCGACGACTGAAGTCGCGATTTTCGAAATGGCATCCGAAGGTCTTGTTGAGGTTAAAAATCCGTCCGAGGCTTTACTTTCCGAGCGCCAAAACACCGATGGTAGTATCATTATGGCGACGATTGAGGGTACGCGTCCGCTTCTTGTCGAAATTCAGGCTCTCGTCAATCCGACGAATTATGGCTATCCGAAGCGCACGGCCTCTGGTTTCGACCTTAATCGTTTAAATTTGCTTATTGCCGTACTTGAAAAACGCACCAAACTCAAACTTCAAGACAAAGACATTTTTATTAATGTCGTCGGCGGTCTTAAACTCAACGATTCTGCTGCCGATCTCGCGATTTGTATGGCGATTGCATCCGCCGCTGCCGGCCGTAAGCTCGACGATAATCTCGTCGTCTTTGGCGAAGTTGGTCTTGGCGGGGAAATTCGCTCTGTTATTGCGCCGGATCGTCGTATTGCTGAGGCTAAAAAGCTCGGCTTCAAGAATGCTATCGCCCCGGCGACCGTCAAAGACAAATTCGTCCTTCCGGTCAAAGACCTTCGCTCCGCGCTCGTAAAGTATATGAACAACAAATAGCTTGCATCTGTTGCTAATCTGTGGTAAAATAAGCGACAGTATGATTACAAAAGACAATAAAGCCAAGGCTATTAAGAAGCTTGCCCGCAGCGACAAAGATGTCGGCTCTCCAGAGGTTCAGGTTGCTATTTTGACCGAGCGCATTAAGGAAGTTACCGAGCACGTCAAGGCAAACAAGCACGACTTTATGGCAAAGCGCGGCCTCATTCAGATGGTTGGCCAGCGCAAAAAGTTGCTCAAGTACCTCGAGAAGAACGATTTCGAGACTTACAAAGCAACCGTCGCCAAACTTGGTCTCCGCAAATAATGAAAATCCGACCCAAGATATCAGGGCCGGATTTTTTCTGCCAAGAAAAAGGCTAGTCGTTGCCGGCTAGCCAAATTCTATTTTTTGGAAACAACTCTAGTTGAATTTTTTACGACAGTACTTTTCGGTCTTCTCAACTACCTTCTGTATT
>JAFWLZ010000069.1 GCA_017510835.1 Candidatus Saccharimonadota bacterium | reverse complement strand
GCAAGTCGACGATGCTGTTAAGCGCGAGCTAAAAGACTACACTCCAAAAAATGAAAAAGAACTCGTTCAGCTTCTTCGCCGCACGCCACGCGAAGCACTGAGCGTTAAGCAGCGTAATCTCATCTCTGGAGCAATGTCGTTTGATAAACGTAAGGCAATCCTTATCACGATGCCAAAAGATGACATTACTTTCCTGAAAGATACTGATTTTCTCGGTCCAATTAACCTCGATAAACTCTATAAAACCGGCGACACGGTTTTTCCAGTGCTTGATAAAAACAAAAGAGTCTGCGGTCTTATTCGTACCGATAAACTAGATCTCCTACATATCGAAAAGAATCAGCCTGTTACGAAAATAATGGAGCACAACGTTGCGTTTGCGCGCGAAGATTATACTCTGGAGCAGCTTCTCGCCGCCTTCCTCAGAGCAAGGACTGATTATATGTTGATAATTAATGCTGACGAACAACTGGTTGGCTATGCTGAACTAAATACGCTTATATCCGTCCTCTTTAATCGTGAAATAAAAGATGATTTCGAGAGCGACGATTCATCGCTACTCGTGTCGCGCCGTGATTTGGTATAATTAAAGTATGACGTGGGCACTCTTTCCGATTGCTGCAATGCTTTTTTATGTAAGCGGCAGTTATATCCAGAACTATCTCGTCGATACTGCTTTACCAAAAAAGCGTGCAGGCGCGTTAATTATTATGCATCTCCCACAGATGCTACTCAGTATTTTGTTGCTTTTTGCAGCTTTTGGTCGTACGGTTTTCTTTCTTCCGCTTGGCAACGCGCTCGGCCTTATTCTCGCGGGCGCAATCAATGTCGTTGGCTCGATTTACTATTACCGAGCGCTCCAGGCTGGCGACACGGCCGACGTGAATATTTTTGGGCAAATTAGCCCGATACTGTCTCTCTTTTTCGGAATTATCATTCTGAGCGAATCGATCACTCTGGAGCAGGGGATTGGTTTTGCGCTTATCATGCTCGCAATTTGCGTCGTTGTCTTCGGTGGACTCAAAAAACGCGAGCGCAAACATTTGGATTTTCGTGTTGCTGCTCTCACGATTACTTCGGCATTTTTCTCCGTTCTCTCGGACGTCGTCTATGCTTGTTTTGTGAAAGGTTTTACTGCTGATATTAAATTATTCGCACGAGGATTTTTCTTTTTCCAGCTCGGTTCGGCTTTAACGGTTACAATCATAATGATTTGTTTTGTAAAATGGCGCAAAGCCGTTCGTACGACTTTTTTTAGAGGGCGTGGACATCGCCGCAATTTTCTTGCCGCAATTGTCGATAATCTCGCTTTTATGATGGGCGAAATCCTCTATAAATTCGGTCTCCTTATCGTTCCGGTCGTTGCAATGATGACTGTCGTCGCCAAGGTTGCAAGTCTTTTCATTTCTCTGTTTTATACAATTTTCGTTGGTAAGATTTTTCCGAAATTCGTCCATGGCAAACGTCTCACGCATAAAGATGTCGTGAAGTATATGATTGCCTCAGTTTTGATTGTTGCTGGCATTGCCTTTATGAATTAGCACTCTTGCAGGGTAGAGTGCTAAGTGATATACTCTAATACATGAGTAAACGTGATTACTACGAGGTTTTAGGCGTCGCAAAAGGCGCATCTGATGATGAAATAAAGAAGGCTTTTCGTAAGCTTGCCGTAAAATACCACCCAGACAAGAATCCTGGCAACAAAGAAGCAGAAGAGAAGTTTAAGGAAATCAACGAAGCCTATTCTGTCCTTAGCGATAAGACCAAGCGTAGTCGTTACGACCAATTTGGCCATGCCGGTGTTGGCGGAGATGGCAGCGGGGATCCATTTGCTGGCTTCCGTGGCGCAAATGGCCAGAGCTTTAACTTCGACTTCGGTGGTAGCGGTTTTGAAGATATTCTTGGCAGTATTTTTGGCTTCGGTGGCGGCGGCTTCCGCGGTGCACGTCGTGGTCGCGACTATCGCACAAGTATTACAATCGATTTTGAGGAAGCAATCTTTGGCGCAACGAAGACTATCTCAGTTGACGGTAATCAGACTAAGCTAAAGATTCCAGCTGGTATTTATGATGGTCAATCAATTCGTCTTGCTGGTAAGGGCGGGGAAGCACCAACTGCGGATGGCCAGCGCGGAGATCTCTACGTTGAAGTTCGCGTTCGTGCACACAAGCATCTTACACGCGAGGGCGACCTAATCCTGTCCGATGTCACGATATCGATGGTTGATGCCGTACTTGGCACCGAGATTGACGTAGAGACAGTTGACGGCAAAATCACGATGAAGGTACCAGCAGGCACGCAGCCAGGCACGAATTTCAAACTTTCTGGCCATGGCGCACCACATCTTGGTTCCGATCAGCGCGGGCCACATATTGTGACGGTCAACGTCGAAATTCCGAAGAACCTCAATAAGAAGCAAAGGGAACTGATCGAAGAGTTCGGCAAGGCGAAAAAGAAGGGAATCTTCCGCTAATTGTGTGACATTTGACAAAATAGGGAATTATTATGTAATAAAAATAGACCTCAACTCGAGGCCTATTTTTTAAAAACTATAGATGATTATTTTTTAGTAGTCTTTTTGGCAGCTGCAGCTTTGACGGTTTTAGCTTCTTTAGCGACTTCCGCTTTTCCTTTTTTGACTAGTTTTTTGCCTTCGGCTTGGACTTTTTTGCTAGCTTTGTTTGCGCCGTCTTTGATATCCTTGCGGGTTTCTTTACCGGATTTAGGTGCCATCAGTACGCCAGCAATTGCGCCACCGATTGCTCCAAGCGCTGCGCCAAGGATAAACTTGTTGCTTCCGCCTTTTTTGTCAGCCTTTTTGCTGCAAGTTTTTTTCTCTGCCATCCTATTCTCCTTTCTTGGATTTTTTGGCTTTCTTTTTGCGTTCTGATTTCTCGATATAATTCTCGGTGAAATGCTTTACAAGTCCACCTACGGTTGTCATATCACGGATATTATCGGCGATATCATCAGCCTTCTCGGCAATATTTTGGCCTTGAAGCATAATTTTTCTTGCTTCTTTCGTGACGCCAATTAGCTTGATTAGGAGGATGATTCCAATCAGCAAGAAGAGAAATAGTGTGATGGAGAGGATAAATACTAAAATCCAAGCAGGTGTTTCCATTTATTAGGCCTCCATTTTATAAAATTCTTCGAACGCTTTGCGATAGTTATCTGGATCACCAGTAGTAAGCCACTTCCCCTTTGACTTCGTTACGATTACATCGCCAGATTTTGCGAGCTTCGTAATAGCGTCGACTGTCCAGAGCTCGTTATCTAGACCGGTATTCCCTGGTACGAGATGGGCAAAAACCTCTGGAGTAAGCAAATAGCGACCATAAGAAGTCAAATTGCTTGGGCTATCTTCTGGCTTAGCTGGCTTTTCAACGATATGGCTGAGCGTCATCTTGTTCTTATCCTTGAGCGCGATCATGCCATATTTCTTCCAAACTTCTTTTGGCATTTCCTGTGCGGTAATAATAGCCTTTGCGTCTGGGTGTTTTTCGTAAGCCTCAACGAGAGTTTTCACATCGCCTTCACCGAAGATAAGGTCGTCGCTGTAAAGTGCGATAAATGCTTCATCATCAGCCAAGAATGGCTTTGCGCTAGCAATTGGGCTACCGTTGCCGTATGGAAGCTCTGGATCTTGTTCAATGACAGTAATATCTGCCATATCTAATACTTCGCGTACTGACTCGAAGCGGTCAAGTTTGCCCTGAGATGCGAGCTGGTTATAAATCTTCTCGCAAGGATTATTGAAATAATCTTCGTAAATTGGCTTCCCTTCGTGGGTTGCGACGATAATAATCTGCTTGATGCCGCCGGCGACACATTCTTCGACGACGTATTGCATAATTGGCTTAGCACCAAGTGGAATCATACCTTTTGGTACGGTCTTAGTAATTGGAAGGAATCGACTAGCGAAGCCCGCATCGGTAATAACTGCTTTAGTAGGTTTCTTAAATGACATATTTATACTCCTGTATTATTACTATGATAACTTATTTTTAATTAATTCGTTAACACTTGCTGGATTTGCTTTTCCTTTCGATTTCTTCATTACCTGTCCAACTAGGAAGCCAATCGCCTTCATTTCCCCATTACGAACGTCTTCTGCGGCTTTTGCGCATTCTGGCATCGCTAGTACTTCATCGATAATTTGCGAGAGTGCATTTTCGTCATTTTCCTGCAAGAGATTCATTTCTTTTGCGAGCTGATGCGGTGTCTTGGAGGTATTCTTCTTGTCATACATCTCAATTAAGACTTCCTTTGCTGCGGTCGAAGAGAGTTCTTTCTTCTCTACCATTTCAGATAATTCGGTGAGTTCCGCGCCAGTTGCGAGGGTGAAATCTTTATCTAGGTTTTCCTCTGCTAGAAGCACGCTAGCGAACCAGTTCGCAACGCGAGGTGCAAGGTTGACGTTTTTGTCGCATACGCTAGCTAGGCGCTCAGCTAGAACTGGGTAGTTAATAATTGCTTCAACGGCGCTGTCGTCTAGGTTGAGTACACCAAACTTGGATCGATAATCTGCTGGCATTAATGGCATTTCTGCTGCGACCTTATCGACGTAAGACTGTTCTAGTACGATTGGCGGAATATCTGGCTCTGGCATATAGCGATAATCCTGCGCCTCTTCCTTGCTGCGCTGAGAAGTAGTCTTACCGGTTGTATCGTTCCAACCGCGAGTTTCCTGAATAACGCGTTCGCCTTTTTCAAGCAAAGCCTTCTGGCGCTTGTATTCGTATTCTACTGCACGCTCGACACTACGGAAGGAGTTAAGGTTCTTAATCTCTGCGCGTGTACCGAGCTTGTCGGTGTTAGAAATTGAAATATTGACGTCAAAACGCATGTTACCTTGATAGAGATCGCCATTTGTAACGTCGGCATACATCATGAGACGATGAAGTTCTTCGCAGTATGCGCGCGCCTGTGCAGCCGAATGAATGTCTGGCATCGAGACAATCTCAATAAGTGGCGTACCGGCGCGGTTAAGATCGACTAAGGAATAATTACCGAAGTGAGTAAGTTTACCGGCGTCTTCCTCGAGGTGAGCATGTTCAATTTTTACATCGCTTCCATCAGGAAGATGAACGACGCCGGCCCCAATAATTGGCTGGTATAACTGAGAAATCTGATAACCTTTTGGTAAATCTGGATAGTAATAATGTTTACGATCGAAACGACTAAGTAAATTAATTTTACAATTCATTGCAAGACCAGCTCGAACCGCCTTCTCTACTGCAGCTTTATTTAAAACTGGCAGCATGCCTGGTAATGCGTAATCGATTGGACTCACGCAGGAGTTTGGCTCTTTGTCGGTAGCGTCATTATTGACGCCGCTAAACAACTTAGTCTTGGTATTCAACTGGACGTGGCATTCGATGCCGATGGTAATCTTGTATTCGCTCATCTAAATTGCTCCTAAATCCTTTAATGCCTGTTTATAAGTCTCGAGCGCATGAAGCGCTTGGCGATATTCCGGTTTAAAATCATGTTCATGTGCAATTTGGTTACGGAGTTTATGTGCATGCCAAACGGCATTGATTTGGCTAAATTTATCTTTGCCAATTCTCTTTAGGCGATCGCCCATCGTGCGCCCTTGGATGCCCATTTCCATCATTGCACGGTCAAGAATCTTATCTCCTTCGATAATTGCCATCGAATAGCTCGATTCGTTGCCCTTCTGGAGCGACTGTTCAATGCTCAAGAAATCCACCTGGTACTGTTCTTTATCAAAGACGTGACCATGTTTATTCGTCATCGAAACAGCAATAAAGACTAAAATCCCTACGACTAAAATCGCAATTAGAAACACTATTAAGGAAGGATCCATTATTTCTCCTCCACGCTTGCAATAATATTGAGTAACATCTGGTCACTCTGGCGTGCGCCAACAAGCTGTGCGCCAATTGGTAGACCATCTTTGCTCTTGCCGACTGGAATATTGATACCAGGAATGCCGGCTAGATTTGCCGGTACAGTCATTACATCCTCTAGATACATTTGAAGTGGGTCGTCGGTATTTTCGCCAATCTTGAATGCTGGTCGCGGTGCAGTTGGGCAGAGTAAAGCGTCATACTTCTCGAACGCCTCATTATAGGCATTAATAAGGAGAGTACGCGCCTTTTGAGCCTTTAGATAATATGCATCAAAGAAACCTGAGCTTAGTACGAAATTGCCAATCATGATGCGGCGCTTGTTTTCTGGCATAAAGCCTTCGTCGCGTGTTTTGCTGTAAATCTCATCTAGATCTTTCGCTTCTTTCGAACGGAAGCCATAGCGAATACCGTCATAGCGACTAAGATTTGAGGAAATTTCTGCCGGTACAACAATGTAGTAAATCGCTAAAGCATATTTTAAGATCGGCATGTTGACCTCTTCGATTTCGTAGCCGGCCTTCTTGAGCTTATTTGCGTAATCTTTTACGGCTTTTACAACTTCCGGATCAACGCCTTCACCGAGGAAATCGGAGATAAGACCAATCTTTTTCTTCTTTGGCGTCGCCTCGGATAATTCCTTCGTCCAGTAATCGTCGAGCGTAGTGGAATCTTTCTTGTCTTTTCCAGCCATAATACTCATCACGAGGTTAGCGTCTTCTGCGGTTTTTGCGAAACAGCCCATCGTGTCAGTTGAAGAAGCCATTGCGACCACGCCATAGCGGCTCACTGCACCGAAGGTTGGCTTTACACCAATTACACCGTTAAAACTTGCTGGCTGGCGAATTGATCCGCCAGTGTCAGAACCGAGCGCAAATGGAACAATATCCAATGCAACCGCTACGGCGCTGCCGCCACTCGAGCCACCCGCGACGCGTTCCTTGTCATAGGCATTCGAAGTCGGCCCAAAGTAGGAGTTTTCAGTACTACCGCCGTGCGCATAAGCGTCAAGGTTCGTACGGCCAATCATGATTGCGCCTTCAGCTTCAATCTTTGCAACCGCCGTTGCAGTAATTGGTGAAGGGAAATCTTCGAGCATTTTTGCAGCTGCAGTCGTGTTCCCTTCTGGGCTCAAATAGTTATCTTTAAGAGCAAACGGAACGCCGGCCAGACGGCCAACTTTCTCGCCTTTTTCAATCTTCGCATCAATCTCGCGAGCACGCTCCAATGCGTGTGCTTCGTTCATTGAGATGAATGCGTGGTAATCTTCGTATTCTTTCGCCTTCTCTAGTGCCGCGCGCACTAAATCAACGGCCTTGGTATCTTTGTCTGCAATTTTCATAGAACTTTCGGGACCTTTATCTGATTATCTTCGCTTTCGACCGTAAGCGCGAGCAAAT
>JAFWLZ010000068.1 GCA_017510835.1 Candidatus Saccharimonadota bacterium | reverse complement strand
TGAGGAATAAAGGCATTGGTACTTATGAGTTTCCTCCTACAGAGGAAACAGACCACAAAACTCAATATGGCTCTTCAATCTGTTTTAGTGATATCAGTTCTGCCGGCGCAAGCGTCTATATGGGCTTGTATTACAAAAAAGACAAACAGCTATTAAAAGCTAGCTTTATAGTCGAAAAAACCGCCGCGTTCGATAGTTTTATTAAGGCGATTAGATCCGCCAGATCAAAGCAGGGGGAGGCTGACATCTTTGCTAATGCGGTCTATTGCACAGAGTTATATGATAATTGGGGCCTAGACCAGCGTTCGGTTTTGGCTCAACAGATATTATTCAACTACGGCGAACGAAATCTCGAAAGCCCCAAAGACATGGTCATGGAACGTAATGCCTACCTTCTAAAAGCTATGGCA
Source organism: Candidatus Saccharimonadota bacterium (assembly GCA_017510835.1). Taxonomy (GTDB): domain Bacteria; phylum Patescibacteriota; class Saccharimonadia; order Saccharimonadales; family Saccharimonadaceae; genus UBA2834. Next base: position 5,112 of record JAFWLZ010000068.1, on the reverse strand, counting down.
ATCCATTTCTTGAGAGGTAGTCTGTATCTGGTCCCCCACGTTTTAGTTGGCAAGACTACTCAAAACGGCAAAGATTCTAAATACACCTTCTACTTCTCTACCGATGAGTTTATCCCGCTCAACATCACGGTAAGGATAACCCCTAAATCCACCAATGAATATCTGGATATTCTCGCCGGTGATTCTGCAGAAAGATGCCGCTATCTACTCTAAACCTCAAAAACACCCCGAGCTATAAATCTCGGGGTATTTTCTTGCCCCCACCCTTTAGTATTCCGTAAAAAAATGAGCCCGGACTTCGCCCGGGCTCATTTCATTTATTTCGAGTTTCTACTCTCGATTATTTCTTGTGCCACATTTGGTGGTACTTCCTCATAGCCATAGAGCTCCATCGAAGAAGCCGCCCGACCCTGGGTCATGCCACGTAGGTCCCCGGTATAGCCAAACAAATTAGTGAGAGGACAAAACGCCTTAATTAGTTTAGCGCCACCGTTCAGATCTTCCATTTCATCGATCCGGCCACGGCGAGAGTTAATATCGCCAATCACGTCACCCATGAATTCTTCCGGAGTGGTAATTTCCATCTTCATCACCGGCTCTAAGAGCACCGGATTTGCCTTCGCAATACCTTCCCTAGTCGCGAGCGCGCCAGCGAGCGTAAAGGCGAGCTCGGAGGAGTCCACATCGTGGTAAGAACCATCATAGAGCGTAGCCTTGACATCTACTACTGGGTAGCCCGCAATTACACCACCAGCCAATGTGTCTTCCACACCTTTTTGGACTGGCTTGCGATATTCCTGCGGCACCACGCCACCTTTAATCTGGTCGATAAATTCAAAGCCCTTCCCTGTTTCATTTGGTTCAAACTTAATCCATACATCACCATATTGACCTCTACCACCAGACTGCTTGATATGCTTACCCTGAGCTTCGGCAGTACCGCGGATAGTTTCGCGGTAAGCAACCTGAGGCTCACCAGTATTACATTCAACGTTAAATTCACGCTTCAAGCGATCGATAATAATATCGAGGTGAAGCTCGCCCATACCGGAAATAATAGTCTGGCCAGATTCTTCATCGGAGCGAACGCGGAAAGTTGGATCCTCTTCTGCGAGTTTGCCAAGGCCGATACCCATCTTTTCCTGGTCAGCCTTAGATTTTGGCTCAACTGCAATCGATACAGGTGGATCTGGGAACTCGATTGACTCAAGATGAATTGGATGTGCTGGATCACAAAGCGTGGTACCAGTAGTAGTATCTTTAAGACCTACAACAGCGGCAATATCGCCGGCGCCGATAGAATCGATATCATCACGCTTATCAGCGAACATACGAACGAGACGACCGACGCGCTCTTTCTCGCCGGTAGTAGCGTTTAGGATGTAGCTACCTGAGCTGAGTTTACCAGAGTAAACACGGATGAAGATGAGCTTACCGACGAATGGATCGGTTGCAATCTTGAATGCGAGTGCAGTAAGTGGCTCTTTTTCATCGCTGTGGCGAACAATATCTTCGCCAGTCTTAGGATTCTTGCCAAGAATTGCTGGAATATCAGTTGGAGCTGGCAAGAAATCAGTAACAAGATCAAGCACTTTTTCGACGATAACGCCACGGCCATCACCACCAGTGACGAGGAAGAACTGACCGTCAATGACGCGCTTGCGAAGAGCGGCCTTGAGTTCGTCTTCCGTAATAGCTTCTTCGCCTTCGGCAAAGAACTTTTCCATGAGAGCTTCGTCTGCCTGAACAGCCTCTTCGACGAGCATCGAGCGATAGTTCTTAGCTTTTTCGACCATATCTGCTGGGATTTCGCCTTCAACGAGCTCGTGATCGGCGTAATCTTTGTAGGTGTAAGCCTTCATCGAAAGAAGGTCGACGACGCCGCAGATATCTTTCTCAAAACCAATTGGGAGATGAATTGCGAAAGCGTTCTTGGAAAGGCGCTTATGAATCGATTCGAGGGACTTGTAGAAGTCGCCACCAATCTGGTTAATCTTATTAACGAAGCAGATGCGCGGAACGCCATACTTATCAGCCTGACGCCAAACTGTCTCGGACTGTGCTTCGACGCCCATCTTACCATCGAAGACTACGACTGCGCCGTCGAGAACGCGAAGTGAGCGCTCGACCTCAGCAGTAAAGTCGAGGTGTCCCGGGGTATCGATGATGTTAATTTTGTGACCCTTCCAGTAAGCGGTAACAGCAGCGGAGGTAATCGTAATACCACGCTCCTTTTCCTGCTCCATCCAGTCGGTCGTTGCGCCGCCGGTGTCGCCCTTGACGAGATCAATTTTATGTTTGAGACCGGTACGGTAAAGAATCGCCTCAGATGTGGTAGTCTTACCAGCATCAATGTGAGCGATAATACCGATATTGCGGTATTTGGACAAGTCTGTGACTTTTTCGTTTGCCATATATTTCCTTATTATTTAATATTTTTGAACCATTAGTAATAATAGCCCTATTAGTGCTTTTGATATATAATAGCATATTTTCTCGAGTGTGGAAAGGAAAAATGCCCCGGTTTTCTTTCCGGGGCACCGCTTCGTAAGTTCTTAGCTCTTGAGAAGCTTTGCAGTCTTCTTGAACATCTTGACGCTGAAGTATGACAAAGTCGCTACAGCGGCGAGTGTTACCGCCAAAACGCCGGCAACAATCAATCCACCAATTAAGGCATTACTAATTGGGCTTTCATCTGAAAAATCATCAAAATCTGCCTCTGCATCGCCAAAAGGATCGAAGTATTCTTCGTCGCTCATCTCGTCATAATTAATGTTCTCGAGTTCTTCTTTACTCTTCATACGCAACCCTCCTTGCGATATAAATACTAACTACGAGCTATGACTTATTTATAGCACTATTCAACTTCGAGAACAATGTCGCCGGCGTCGTCTTTTAGGTAGGATTTTGTTTGTCCTGAAAAATCGAGATGAATATAATATCGTTTTTTGTCCATTATCCGGTAGAAGTCAAAGACACCCGTCTTCGTGATTTTCACAACCTTAAGACTGCCGTCACGAATGACCCGATCGCTTCGCCAGAGTTCAATGATCGTCGAGTAAAAATTCAGAACGGAATCCTGGCGCTTGTCTTGAAGGATATATTCGCCCCAGTCAATCGGTGTGCGAGCATTATCGCGTGAAACGCGACGAACAACCGCCATCGCCTGGCTTTTCGTCTTCCCTTCACGACGTAGGCGACGATAGACCTGGCGCGATTGTACGCCGTGGTAATCATTGATATTCATGCTGAGATCAGCGTTAAGTGTACCGAGTTCCTGTCCCTGATAAATACAAGGATTGTAACTCGGAAGAAGGAATTGCAGCATAGCAAGCACACGCGGATCGACATCGAATCGACTTGGAGCGCGCGGTGCGTCGTGCGATTCCAGCGCCATCGAGTAGGCAGGCTCCGGCGCCCACTTCGCAAGTTTCTTGAACCAGCGACGGTAATTAACTGGATAGATGCGATCCTTGGTCGAGAAGAATGAGTCCGCTACATCGAGCGTTCCAACATTAAAGCTAGCATCAAATGCCTTCTCTGTCAGCTGGCGAAATTTACGCTTACTAAAGAATTCACCACCCACCGGCTCTGCGAGCATAAATAGCCCCTTATTGGCGAGTAGCTTTTCGAGGATATTAATCGTCTTATCATTCTGATAATAACGGAAGAAACCCGGAAGGCCTGGGATACGGCCGGTTTTTAGACTACTCTCAGCGAGGATATTTGCCGAATCGACACGAAAACCAGCAACGCCTTCTTTTTTCCAGAAAGCAATAATATCTTTGAACTCCTTAATGACGCGCGGATTATTGAAGTTTAAATCGGGCTGCGAGCGATCATAGAGGTGCAGATAGTACTTGCCACGGAGCGCCGAATAGTCAAAGGCGGGGCCGCCAAAGAATGATTTCCAGTTAAGCGGCTTGTCGAGCCAAACATAATAATCTTTATACCACGGGTCATGAAGCTCTGATTTGCGAAACCATGGGTGCTCAATTGAGGTATGATTAATCACGAGATCGAGCAAAATACCGATATTATGCTTCTTGGCGACGGATATAAGATGACGAAAATCACGCATATTGCCAAAACGCGGTTCGATCTTGCAGTAATCGCTCACATCGTAGCCGCCGTCTACCCACGGACTCTGAAAAATCGGACTAATCCAGATATAATCTGGCTGGAGTTTCGCGGCGATAAGCGGAATTTTATCGGCAATATCGCGAAGGTCGCCCACCGCGCTCGGATATATCTGATAAATAAGCTTATGCTTAGCCATATTTATATTATAGCATCGCAAGAAAAATCCAGGACCTTTCGTCCTGGATTATTTCATAAATTACTGTTGCCCGTCTCTGCTCAACTTGACCTGATATGTCAGCGAAAACGTAAATGACATCATCACCAGATCTAACCACATTACTAGATAAACAACACCGCACACAAACGTAAAGTCGCTCGGGTTCATTGTGGACATGGATCGCCAAAGGATTATTGAAGCAGAAATCACAAAGATTAACACCAAAGTTTCGGCGCCCGCTAGTTTCAAGATGAATCTTTCCATGAACTCCTCAGTTTCTCGATCCATCTTCTTTATCCCCTTTATTCTCATTCTAATGCAGTCTGCTATCGCGTAAACAATAGCAATAATGCCGACTATCGCTATGCCGGCGTAAAACAATGTATTTGCCATTGCGCATCACCCCTTCCGCGGCAAATTTTTAAAAGGACAACATATATATTATAGCACAGATGCGCTATTTTGTCAATGTCAGGGAGCACAAAAAAATACTCCAGAAATGAGACTGGAGTATTTCTTAATCGATAATCGATTAGCCGCGAGCAAAGTGTGCGAAGGCACGGTTCGCTTCGGCCATGCGGTGACAATCTTCCTTCTTCTTGAAGGCGGCACCAGCTTCGTTGTAGGCGTCGACAATCTCTGCCTCAAGACGCTTAGCATATGGCATGCCAGAACGCTCGCGAGCAGCGCCAACGAGCCACATCATTGCAAAGTGGAGCTGGCGATGACCGGCGATTGGGAACGGAATCTGATAGTTCGCACCACCGACACGGCGAGACTTAACTTCGAAATCTGGGCTAACGTTCTTGATG
>JAFWLZ010000005.1 GCA_017510835.1 Candidatus Saccharimonadota bacterium | reverse complement strand
TTCTGCCATGCGGTGGCAATCTTCCTTTTTCTTGAAAGCTGCGCCAGTCTCATTGTAAGCATCGACAATCTCAGCCTCGAGCCGCTTTGCATATGGCATGCCCTTGCGAGCGCGAGCTGATTGAACGAGCCATGAAAAGGCGAAATGCAACTGGCGGTGTCCCGCGATTGGGAATGGAATCTGGTAGTTAGCGCCACCCACACGGCGAGACTTCACCTCGAAATCTGGTGATACGTTGGCAATAGCCTTCTCGAGTACCTCGACTGGGTTCTCGGACTTCAGCTTTTTGGCGGCACCTTCGATGGCAGAATAAACTGCACGTTCGGCAACCTGTTTCTTGCCGTTTAACATCGATTTGTTAATCAAACGCTGTACCAAGATTGACTGATATTTGCGATCTGGATTTACCTTGCGAACTAATGATTTAGTAGTTTTACGTGGCATAATTACTTACCCTCCTTCTTCGCTCCGTATTTCGAGCGACCTTGCTTGCGACCCTGAACGCCCTGAAGATCGAGCGTACCACGGACGATGTGATAGCGGACACCTGGAAGATCTGGAACACGACCACCACGGACGAGCACAACTGCGTGCTCCTGGAGGTTGTGGCCTTCACCACCAATGTAAGCCCAAACTTCCTGACCGTTAGTCAAACGAACACGAGCGACCTTGCGGAGAGCGGAGTTAGGTTTCTTTGGAGTCTTGGTTGTAACTTTGATACAAACACCACGCTTGAGCGGTGCGGCCTGCTTGTAATAGCGGGTCTTGAGCGTATTCACGATAGAACCGAGTGCCGGAGCTTTGCTCTTCTTGGCAGCGGATTTACGTGGCTTACGCACTAACTGATTGATTGTAGGCACAAAAAATCCTTTGTTTAATAATTGATATTGCTGATAAAGCTCAATTTGTCCAGCATTAACAAAAAGAGCTTACGAAACTCTTATCTAGTATTGTAGCAGATTTTGCGGGATATATCAAGTATTATTATTGCTGATACTGCCGGCGTAGTCCGCATGGACTTTTATGAGCTTTGGTGTGTATTTTTGGTTCTTATACTGACCTTTAGCCATGCCATAATGATAAAAACCATTTGAATAGATATCTGTTTCGAAAATTTCACCAGTTTTCGGATATGAACGAATTAAGTCCGGCGTATTTATTGTTGTTTTTACGCCATTTTTATCGTTTATCTGATAGCTGAAGCGCATAAACCGAATGTCGCGTTTTCCTTTGTATTTAATCGAAACCGACTGATGAAAATCTATAAGAAGCCCGCTCGCGGATTCATTAGTACTGAACTCTCCGACTTCAATATCGAAGTAATTAGATAAGAGACCGAGTAGATCATCGTAACAAGTAGCTATCGATGACGGTGCGTTGTTGTAGGCATCACGGACGCGCGACGCCTGCTCGGTCGCTTGTTTAACGTCTCTTCCATCCTTAGCGAGTTTTTCGCCACTTTGATATTTTTTTACGGTTTCTAAGTCTTCCTTGTTGGCGCCAAAGCGACCGAGGCAACTCTCTGCCCCTGCTTCCCGCTCTTCTTCGTCTGGGAATAGTTGTTGATCTATATTACTATCTTCGGAAATATCAAAGAATTGTCGAACATATTTATCAAATCTACCATCAAATTGCGATTTTTCTTCATTAATCTTCGCGATTACCTCGTCATACTTCGCTATAGCTTCGGCATTTCTCGATACAATCGTAATTATCGTAACCGCGACTGACGCGAGAATAATTGCCACGCAAACGCCAGCCCAAAGATACCACTTAGTCAGGATTGGCGGCACCTTGAACTCTTTTTGTTGCTTCGGTTCGCCCTTAATATCTCCGATAAATTCTTTGCTGTCAAAAACCATATCCGCCGACGAAGTCGGTTTCGAGTCGTTTTCTTCTGGCCCCAAGATGCCTGGGACTGGGCCATTATTATCGTCGCTCATTTTTTCTCCTTATGTTTATTTTAACATAGAAAAGGAGAGTACTTAGTACTCCCCTTCATGCTTACGCAAGAACGCAATTTGAACGCCGATTAGCGCCTTTGTGTAACGATTGCCGCAATCAGCCGTCTGGACTCTTAGCCAACGCAGCTTTTCAATCGCTGTCATCGAATGAAAAGCGTCGCTATTATCCCGGATACTCTCTGCCATCTTAGCCAGCCTCTCTGGCGGAGGTAAATTGCTTCGCGTAATTCTTCCACCAAGTCGTTTATCTACCTGTTTGTGCAACTTTTGGTGCATACTCGACGGCATCGAAACTATAAATGAACCACGTATAAATTGCGCGTCATCGCCAGCCTCGCGCCAAGCACGCGCTGGATATAGTAGGTGATGGCGATTAAATTTCTCGCTCTTGCGTTTTCTAAAGTACAAGCCCATGCATAATTCACCCCCTCCCGAGCCATTGTTAAGTAAATTATAGCGCAATACTACGTTAATTTTATTACTATCCACGGAGAACGTCGTCGAGGCGACGGCGGGCTGGCCTGACGGCGGTCTTCCTGGGAGTATTAAAATAATTGCGCTATAATAAGGATAGACACTTAGTGTAGCTCGTTTCGAGCTGTGGTTTCCCGAGGAAAGGGGTGATTTTTATGAAGGATATTCTAAAGGATCGCGACCCTGATAAGATGTTTACTTATCTACGAGGCTTCTTCAAGGGTGCACAGATGCATCAGAGCATGGCTTCTCTCGGTTTTGCACGCGAAAAGCACGAGGGCTATACTAGGAAAGGCAATGGACTGCCCTATATCGTCCATCCGCTTAGTATGGCTTGCTATGCTGTAGGAATTGGAATTCGCGATGATGCCATTATCGCGGCAATGTTGCTCCATGACGTACCGGAGGATACGAAGACTCCGCTTTCAAGCTTGCCGGTTGACGACGAGGTAAAGCTTATCGTCGATTGCATGACGATTCAGCCATTTCCGAACGAGAGCAAATGGCAGTGCAAGGAGCGCTATTTTAATAGCCTTATGCGTCATCCAGGAGCTATCCTCTGTAAAGGGGCAGACCGTTTCGATAATCTATCGACGATGGAAGGCGAGATGCCGCTCAAATCCATCGAAAATAACGTAGTAGAAACTAAGTATCTGCTTCTGCCTATCATGCGACAGGCAAAAAATAAGTGGCCGGAAATGTATGATTATATCAATACATATCGTCATGACATCAAGGTCGTCTGCAATATCTTGAATATCGCACACAATGTTAGCGAGCGAGAAGCAGAGATCATCGAAAACCTGAAGAATACGCCAGCTACGCCTGAAGCGTATCGTCAAAACCCACAAGACAATTAACCACAGTAGCCTTCATTCGGAAGGCGGAGCCCGGGCTCATTCGCCCGGGTTTTTCTTGCTTAAGTGGTAAAATATGTTTATGCATGCCGAACACCTGAATTTAGCTTTTGGCACGAATAAAATCTACGATGATTGTAGTTTTCATTTTGATGCCGACGACAAAGTGGGCGTGGTCGGCGTAAATGGCGCAGGAAAATCGACACTGATTAAAGTTATTCTCGGCGAGCAAAAACTCGATGACGGTAAATTAGGCCTTCCAAGCCTGCGCATCGGCTATCTGCCGCAGGAAATCACAATCGAATCTGATGCTGATGATGTTACTGTCTGGGATTATATTGCCGCAGGACGTCCAGTTGACGAGCTGCAAGAACAACTCAACTCCGAGTACGAGAAGCTTGCTAAATATCCAGAGTCAAATGCAATTATGGACCGCATCATGAAACTGCAAGACTTAATCGATTCTTATGATGTAGCGAATTTTGACTATGAATTACTGAAAATCGTCGAAAAAATGCAATTGCAAGAGCTTGTAGATGCGAAGATGAGTCAGCTTTCTGGCGGCCAGAAATCTAAAGTAGCATTTGCGAAAGTATTATTCGAAAATGCAGGACTCCTATTATTAGACGAGCCAACAAACCACCTCGACGCTTCGACAAAGGATTTCGTGGCGAATTATCTTAGGAATTATCATGGAATGGTACTCGTAATTAGCCATGATGTCGATTTTCTTGACACTGTTACAAACAAGATTTTATTCGTTAATAAAACTACTCACAAGACTACAGTTTATCGCGGCAATTATACCGTATTCCGTCGTCAATATGCCGAGGAATTAGCCGAGCAAGATCGCCGAATTACAGAGCAGGAACGCGAAATTAAGCGTATCCGCGAGTTTGTCGAACGCGCTCGTAATGCGAAGCGAAGTAATTACGCACTGATTCGCCAAGGGCACGTGCGCGAAAAAATGCTCGACAAAAAACTCGAGGAACTCGAGACACGTGAGCGCGAATACGAAAAAGTCGCGATTAATATTTCCCCATCTAAGCAATCCGGCAAGTGTCCACTTGAAATCCAAAATCTTACCTTCCATTACGGCGGAAAAGCGCCACTTTACGATAAACTCTCTGTTCGACTGACGCGTGGTGAAAAGTTCCTGATTGTCGGCGAAAACGGCATCGGTAAATCGACTCTACTAAAACTCATTGTCGGCGAGCTATATCCTGATGATGGCTCAATTATTCTTGGCCAAAATACCACCATTGCCTACTATGCACAGGAACTTGAGATTCTCGAAAAGCATCGCACTGTCCTCGAAAACGTACGCAGCTATGATTTTACCGATACGGACATGCGTGGGATTTTGAATAATTTCCTATTCAGCGGCGATGATGTCAATAAAAACGTCGACGTCCTATCGCCAGGCGAAAAGGCGCGCGTCGCACTCTGTAAGGTTCTGACTCAGCGTGCGAATCTGATTATTCTTGATGAGCCGACGAACCATTTCGACCCAGAGACGCAAAAAATCGTAGGCGAGAACTTCCGCGATTATGACGGAACAGTAATTATGGTTAGCCATAATCCTTCATTCGTTGAGCAAGTCGGAATTACGCGCATGCTGATCTTACCGAGCCATGAGCCCGGCCAACCGGCAGTCCCGGTAATCAAGAATTATTCCCGGGAACTACTCGAATACTATTATTATTTGAATTCAGACTTAGTTTAGGCGGCCGGATTGGCGGCTGGAGCTGCCCATCTGCCGCTAGCGATTGCTTCCTGAAGGCTATTGCGAACATCTGTGCTCAAGCCATCACCAAAGCGAGCGACGAGAGCTTCGCGGAGACGCGCACGGCCATCTTCAGTAAAGGAGAACTTGAGCATTCTGCGTCCATCCGGATATGGTTCAACCGTATAGAGATTGTCTAGTTCCGAATCGTCAACAGCGAAGAACCATGACAGAATATTGCGCATACGAGGATCGCGTGGATTCATACCCCATGAGTAGTAGCGTTCAACTTCGCGCTCGAACTGATCAGCGGTATCATTGAAACGCTGACGATCAGTCATATCCTCAACGAAGTTCTTAATTTCGCCTGGGCGAATTGCGTTCTGATTATAGCCGCCAAACACACCACTTGGACTATAGACATCCGCCGTTGCGACGTTTGCACGTTTCGCACGACCGGCTTCATAGAAGCGAAGCTGGCGGTTATCATCAGTATCAATTGTCGAATCTTTCGTACGAACCATCATCTGAGTTGTTGGATCCATGATGTCATCACTGTTCGGGTTCGCTTCTTTATCGACGCGATTAGCATAGACATTCCTAAAGGCATTCTGGACACGGAAGCCGACACGGACGTCATCCGAACCAGCCCCGACCCAGCCTTGCGCATTATCCGCTTCAAAGCCAAAGCAGTTCGTAGCTGCAAAGTGTGATGCACGATAAGCGAAGTTGCGCCCCTCGGTGTAAATCTCGCCATCAAGAGCACCGTAGATACTAATAATACGCTCAATAACCTGCGTGCCGGCAAAGCCTGGAGCTTCATTCTGACGACCAATATCAAACCAGGTCGTACCAGTGAATAGCGGGGTCTTAGGGTTTTCACGCGCCGTTTCTTGATAAGAGGCAACATAGTGCTTACTCATATGTTTCACGTCGGCGTCATTACGAATAATAATAACATCATTATCCGCCGACATGCGCCCATCTTTAACGGCATGATTAATTGCCATCATCGCCGAGTCGTTCATAAAGTGAGCGACATCATGAATACCGCCGTGTTCAGGTTGCTCAACAGTAGCAATCTTTAGATTCGGGAAGTCTCTTCGAGCTTGCGCAATACGGTCGCGGGTTGCCTGGATGCGCGCCGCAACTTCTGCGGGGTCACCTTTTTCATTCTCGCCGCGCCAGTTAACGTCAAGCAAAACCATATATGAGTTCGGATCAACGTCTTCCTGATTTGCGTACAGCGAAAGGGTGCGATAAATATTTTCAGACTCAGAAGGAGCGTGAACTGGAATAGTAACTATCGTCTTAATATTATTATTAAGACTCTTTAACTCTTCCGAGCTTTCGTAGCCTCTTTCGACTTTGCTGTAATAGTCCGAATCAGTTTTATTGCGAAGCTGATCATCGACATACCATGAAACCTCTTGGCCAAGGCTCAATTTCTTTCCTTCAGCGATGCGCGGAGAAACCTCACCCATTTCATTTCCAGCTTGCGCCTCGCCATTTTCGCCATAGCCCCTACCATTATATCCATAACCATATCCAATATTGTTGTAGTTATACGGAACTTCGCGTTCGCGTACCTCTGCATGCTTAGAAGAATTCATAGCGCCAGCTGCGGAGAGTGGGAACATGAACGGCATATCCCATTCGTTGTTTGGGAATTGGAAGAGATATTCTGGGACATTAACCGGAGTATCGATATGGAGAATATCTTCTTCGATAACCGGAAGCGTACCGTCAAAACCATCTCCTACAACCGTAGATAGTGGTGCGATGACGGATTCGCCGCTAGCATTAGTGCCGAGATCCTGAACAATTTCAGCATACTTACCGATGAACTTGCCGTCAGCATCAAAGAATTGCGCAGCAGCTGTGCCCGGCTCTGGACAGAAGGAAACCTGACCGTTCGAGAGAAGTTTACCGGTAACTTCGATTGGTGTCCCTTGAGTATCGGCCGTAGGCGAAATCATCAACTTAATGTCACCATTCTTTGCTAATGAACTAAAGTTAGCGACTTTGTCGGCGTGATAGCTGCCAGAATCGGACATACCCGTAATTAAGCCGTGATTTCCACTCGCGTCCGTATGATAGTAGCAGCGAAGCTCGTTCTGATCGAATACTTTCGTATTGTTATCATACCAGTATTCGCGGTGTACTTTAGGCACTTTGTCGGTTGTTTTCTCAAGATATTCATCGAGCGAAACGTTCTTTGTGCTTGTAGTCTTAATATCTTTGCCGATAACCTGCGTAAGCTTGGATGGCGAAGAAACTTTAATGCCCTGCGCTTCAAGCGCTTTGATAGAAGCCGGGGTCATTTCGCCAGTTTTAGCATTCCAGTCAAGGCCAGTCGCTACTGTCTTACCATGAGTATCGACGATATTATACGTACCGTCCTTCGCCTGGACGAAGTCGAGTTGCTTAGAGTTTTCAGAGAGCGTCCCAGATGCAAGCTCGTAATGACCGCTCATATCCGGCGAAAGTTTATCTTTACCAGTAATCGCTAGCGCAAGCTTCTTTGTAGCAGTAAGACGTGCGCCATAGGCGCCAGTACCACTCTCGAAGATACCCTGAACGTTCGGATCGAAGAGAGCACGAACTTCTTGGACGCCAACACCAACAATGAGACCGGAAGCAAAGCTGATACCTGCGCGTTTCGCAATACGAGCAACCTTCGCCTTGCGTTTAAGTTTTTCAGAATCCTTCAAATTATCATCAACGGCCTCAATAGTCTGAGTCATGAGATCTGATGTATTATCGAGTTCCTTATCGACATCAGTTCCTATTTCTTTCAAGAGACGCTTTGCGGCGCCCATTTGCTGAAGAAGCAAGAGCTGCTCTTCTGGTGCTTCAACTTCAGAGGAGTAGCTGAGAACAGAATGGTCGGTCTTTTCAAAGTTGAGATAAGTCTTACATCTTGCGACGGCCTGGAGTAATTCTTTCTGCATCGCCGAAACGTCTTCACCTTTACCGCGAGCCTCATTGATTGCCTGAATTCTTGCCTCAATGTCGCTGCGTACATCATTGGCGGCATGATGTTCGTGAAGCGTCTTCATCATCGATTCGCGCTCTTTTTGATTACCGTCAAATTCGCGACTATAGCGTTCGTCATACAGCGCACGCGAACGATCCTTTTCGAAGTCCGCGCTAGCACGCATACCGCCAGCGATTGCGCCACTTACGCCCGGTAAGCCACCAACTAGAAGGCTCGGGATGCGTCGACCAATCGCCTCTACGGCGCAGGCGGCTGCACCAACCGCAAGCGCGGTGGTTTCTGGTGATACTAATACGCCGATCTTCGAAGATTGAATCTTATTAACGACCGCATCAACTTTGTTATAGTGCGGATCAAGCCGATCTATGCGGCGTTCACCATATTTAACATCAAAACCAGCCATTACTCTTGCAACCGCCTCGTCGTGAGTCAACTTGCCGTTCATTGACTCAGAGATAGTCATGAGGGCGTTATAACGACGTTTCGCTTCGATTGCGACGTCAGTAATGTTATTCACGGATAAGTGGCCATTATCGCCTGAGAATGCGCCTTCTTCCAAGTCACGGATAATCTGCTTGAATTCGCGGCTCGCTTCCTCTGGAGTTTTTATCTCACCAGACGCATAACGCGCCACAATATCCTGAACCTTTGCATGCATTTCTGGATTTTCTGCAAGAAGGCTTTTACGGCGATCGCCGGCTTCCTCGTCAATAACGCCCTCTTCCTCGGAAAGGAAAGTTTTACAGATGCCACGATTATAGCGACGGCGCTCATCCTCGCCAAAATCGAGTACGATATTTTGCGCAAGACGCATGTCGTGTCGGGCTTCATTGATATATTTTTGACGATAATAATTCTTAAGGAGGCCGCCCTTGAATACTTTCTTCAAGACTTTACGTATGCCTTTCCCCTCATTCAGTTCGCTAGCGAGCCGACTTTCGCCTTCGTAGATAGATTTTGCTTCGAGGTCTTTATCCTGATTAACCGCGCCAACCGTGAGGGCGTCATAGCCCTGTAGAGGATTGTCTGATTTGAATTCTTCTTTATTTTCCGGAAGAGGCAAATCTCCTTTCGGCTCGGTAGGTTTCTGAAATTCAGGCGTCTGCTCATCGCTCATCGGCGCCTGGCTATATTCTTCGCCGCTTCCTTTTGTGCCTTGCCCTTGCGGTAGTGGCTTTAGACGATATTTATTATCTGGTTTCTCCGGTTTTAGACGATATTTATTGTCCGGCTTCTCAGGCTTTAGACGATATTTATTGCCTGATCTTGATTCCTCATCATCCGATTCCTGCTCCGGCTCAGATTCTGGCACTGGCTGTGGCTCTGACGATGGTTCCGGTTCATGCTGGTTCCCTGGCTCGTTTTTTGGTTCTTCGTTTTTATCTTCAGGAGGATTTGGCGAATTTTCTTTACTGTCAAGGATGGCAGCCGTGACAGCGCGAGCGCCGAAGCGCTTATGCGCATCATGCACGTATTTAATTGCTTCCGCATAGCGTTCTATCTCGCTATAATTACCAGTCTTCGGTAATCTGTTAGGACTTGATAAATCGTTGTCATAAGTGCCATCAGCATAATCACAGAGCGCGAAGAATTCATCTTTCGTGAATCTACTGTTTGCTTCGGCCATTATCTTTGCCGCTTCGGAGATGCGAAGTTTTTCTTCGTCCGTCATCTCTTCTTTATTATGGAGGCCTTCTAGGCGATCCTTGGCGCTGCCCAGGCCTCCTCTTATCCCGTCTTTAATGCCCATTTTAAGCCTCGCTTTGACCTAGGTAAAATGCTTCAAAATATAACAATGTTTCTGTTGTAATTTTTGCAACATTTACGCCGGATTCATCGATTATTTTCTGAGCGTCCTCAGGCTTATAATCGTCGTGGCTCGTGAGCTCGTCGAGTTCGTTAAGCTTATCCTCTGGGAGAGCGTCAATAATTGCAGTGTTTATCTCCTTAACGAGCATCTCTTTTAGCTCGTTTTTGATATCTTCACGCCCTTCCGGAGTCAACCCTTTTAATTGTTTCCGCTCAATGAGCGAATCGATATAGCTATCCAGCTCATCTTGTGCCATTTTTACCTCCTGTATGTATCTTTTTATATTATAGAGAATATAAGCCTAAAGCACAAGCGATATTACTGAGAAATTAAGCTTTGATTTTTTCGTAGTAAGCTTCTTTTGCTTCAACTACAATTCTCTCTTCGTCGTATGCTGGTTTTTCTGGCACATCTACGACAACTTCATCCCATGCTGCGCTAATTAAATATGTCTCGTCATGATAAACATACCATGGACCACCGCTTCTCATAACGCCGCCATGGTAATTGCAAGTGCCCCAGCCGGCAGAGCCAGAATACTCACCATCCCAACACTGCGAAAGCGCACAAGTGCCGTGTTTATAGCTAATAGTCGTCTTGACGCACGTAGCGACTCTACGCGTGCCGTATACTTCCGGATGATGAACCGTATGTGTTACTGCCGGCACTCTATCGTGATGAATGGTCTCTTTTTTCTCTGGTACAGCCTCATGGAAGATATATTTCGTATATCGCTCATTATCTTCACCAGTACATTTTTCGGTAACTTTGATGCCATCGCATTGGCGTGCCCACTGTTGCTGTTCAGTAGTATAAGATGTATAGGCGCTAGCTCCGACTGCGCCACCAAAAAACAAAGCAACGGCCGAGCCAATCAATACTCTTTTCATTCCTGTTTTCATCAATTTTTACTCCCGCAATTTACTATTGAGTATATTATATCATATTTTCATGAAATAATCAATAGCATTTTTATGATAATCTAGAGGTATACAAAAAACGGCAGAAATTGTATAAACCCCGATGATATTTGGCCTTTACTCTCCTCAGTCTTATTTATCAGGCTTATCGTTTTTATCTTTACGACTTCAGTACATGTTTCAAAAAAACAGTCGTCAAGCGAGCATAGTAATAGCCCTAGCTGCGAAGAAGAATGGGATACGCACGGTAACCATCATCGAATATGCGATCAGGAAACTGACGGCGATACTGATAGTGAGCCAGACGGATATGATGAATGGCTCAAAAGACAAAGAGATGATTATGAATACGAAAATAAATACGAAGAATTCAAAGACGCTGAAGATGAATATTACGAAAGATTATATTGGGATTATTATTTGCATCAGCTAATGCTCTAGAAAAAAGGTTAGAACCTCTCCTCGACAGATTAAAAAAGACCCTTTCGGGGCTTCTTTTAAAACATGGCTGGGGATGAGGGATTCGAACCCCCGAATGGTGGGACCAGAACCCACTGCCTTACCACTTGGCGAATCCCCAACGGTCTGAGTTATTGTAGCACATCTGGACAATTTTTGCAAAATGTGCTATAATTATATGGTTATCTTGATAATTTCTACATGAACAAGAAAAAGTACTTCACAGAAAGGGGTGAGTTTATTGGAGGATATTAGAAAAACTTCAATAAAGAAAATAAGGGAACAGTCCGTAATTGACACAATTATCGATCTGAGGGCTAATAAGTATTCCGTCCTAGATTCTTTAGGTCTTCACGAAATGAAGGCCGAGATGAGCGAAGTCGGAAAGTCCTGCCAGAAGATCTTAAAGATGGCCGAGAAACTCGCAAGACATCAGTTCGGAGATAAAGATAAGGCTCTCCGTATTGCAATGGCGAAAGTCCTCAGCTGGAGCGCGCCAGCAGAAATCGTAGGCGTATTTCCAAAGCCTAGCAAATGTCTCGTGTTTGGATTCAACCATCCAACGCTAGGCGAGATATTCCGCATGATCGGTGTTTGCGTTACCGAATACCCAAACAGGAAATATTTATTCCCTGTTAATATCGTTTGGTATGAGGAACTCGCACCGATGGCAGCTAGGATGGAAAAGTTCGGTCTCTACATAGTACCAACAATTACGCCTGCAACGCGTCAGAAAATGGCCGAGAAGCTTGACGATACTCGCCTAGAGTTAGTCGACTATCTTGCCGAGGGGTTTAACAAGTCCTATCTGAATGCTTGCGCCGAGTTTGTCGAGAGTAAGGATATCATAATGATTGCTCCGAGTGCGACAAGGCAAAGAACCGTCTTTAAGAGTTTTGAGGCATTTCAAGGTCGTGAGCGCATCAGGCCGCAGACAATGACAATCCTGGCTCGAGATCTGAAGCGCAGAAATAAACTTGACTGCTTCTTCGTTCCAGTCGCCGTTGTTCCGCCGTTCGACGGCGACAACGGATTAAACCAGTTTAAGCCTTATAAAATCTCTGCCTGCAGTTGGATTTCACCGGAAGCGATTAATCGTCTGATTAAATCCAGAAATTCCGAAACTAATGAGCGCAAACTCGAGCATTATTTCCTCGAGCAGATTACGGACGAGTTGTCGGAATTAAATGCCGACTATCTCATTTACCCTTATTAAGAAATTTGAGTCGCAAGAAGTATTTTGCGGCTCTTTTTCATGCTATAATAATAGGAGTTATAAGCATAAGAAATAAGGAATTAGGGTGGAAGACCAAAAGAAAAAGCCAATCCCCGTCTATCAGCCGCTTGAGAGCGTGGAAGATGTCGAGGAATTTTACTCTGCGATCCGTCGCGAAAAATTAACACATAAACTGTCGTCAGAGCGTCCGTACTGCTACTGGACAATTGAGACTTATGACAAATCGAATGGCATCCGCGGTGGCGGTGGCCTTGGTGTACTTGCGGCCGACATGCGCCGTGTCGCTGAGCAATTGCAGGTTCCATTCGTGCTCGTTACCCCATTCTACCCATGGGAATCACATCAGAAGATGGTCGACATGGAGCAGATCGACTTCCATACCGAGAAAGACTACAAAGAATTTGGCTTTAACTTTGTAGATACTATCCGCATCAAGACAGCGACCACCTCAGTCGAACTCGACGTGATTGAGAAAAAGATGGGCTCTTCCCGCTTCCTATGTATTACTGAACCAAACTTCGGCGAACTGTATTCCGGCGAATCTAGTTCCGACCATCGTCTTTATCAGGAAGTATCACTTGGCTTCGGCGGCTATCAAGCGCTCAAGGCCGTCGGTCTCCGTCCAGCCGTGATTCAGCTAAATGAGGTAGCAACCTTCTTTGCCGCAGTCGCTCGTCTCGATGAGCTCGTTAGCTCTGGTATGGATTTCTATGAAGCGGTCGTTTATACACGCAAGCATACCCTTTACACGAACCATACGCTCGTCCAGGCTGCTGAAGCAACCTTCCACTACTCACAATTTGAGCAGTATGTCTTCCCGAATATCAAGAGTGTCGCTGTTAAGCGCTGGCTATCGGATAAATTTACAGATGGTACGATTCGTCTTTCGACACCAACGGTTGAAATCGCCGAACTCCGCAGTGGCGTTAGTAAACTTCACGCACGTGTCGCAAATTATCATGATATTAATGGCGCGAAGATTAAATTCAAGTCCGTCACCAATGGTATTCATATGCGCACCTGGGTTCTCCCTGAAATTATGGATTTCTATTACAAAAAAGAGGTACTTGATCGCTTCGATTTGCCAGTTGAGCGCGATTTTGAAGACAATGTCGCAAAGATCACTGCCGAAGAAATCCGAGAACTCAAGAAGGCCGGTCGGGCCAAGCTCAATGAGATTCTAAAGCATCGTACCGACCAGTACGGCAAGACTTTCGAAATTCCAGAGGAAGCAATGCTCTTTGATTTTAAGCGTCGTTTTGTCGATTATAAGCGTCCGTGGCTGCCATTCACGAATCCTGAACGCCTCGCCGAGATTCTAGAGAAGCACAACGCGCATTATAT
>JAFWLZ010000067.1 GCA_017510835.1 Candidatus Saccharimonadota bacterium | reverse complement strand
TGCTGCAACGAGTTTTACTCCGTGTCCGCCGTATGGCGCCTTGCTATAGAATAGTTTCTTATTGCATACCGCAATAATTTTTGGCTTTTTCTTGCCGCTATTCTCTAATATAACTGCAGGTACAATAACTGCCGTCTTTGGTCGCGCTTTCTTTTTTATTAGCTCAAGTTTCTTGCCTTCAAAATAAATAAATATCTTCTTTCCTACTGACGTATCGTTTTGGTCTCTCATTTTACCCCTCCTTTCCAAATAGGATGCCGTCAACTGGAACTAAGAGAATTATAACATAAATATTGCGATAGTCAAAGATGTTTGTAATCGAGGTGGTTGTGTGATAATATAATGGAGTGTGGCTCTGTAGCTCAGTTGGTAGAGCAGAGGCCTGAAGAGCCTTGTGTCGTTGGTTCAAGTCCGACCGGAGCCACCATTTGAAGTTAAAATTGCCTATCTAGGCATTTTTTCATGTTTCGCTCGTCCATAAGACGCGCTCACATGAAGAAAATATCCATCTAGGTAATTTTAATCTTCAACTGGTTTTGAGTTTTTTCTGTGGTAAAATAGAGGAAAGGGAGTATTTGGAGGTTAAATGGACGAAAAGATATTTGAGATTATTTCTGATGAAGAACTCCGCCAAAGTGAAGGATTGGAGTTAATTCCGAGCGAAAACTACGTTTCGCCACAAGTATTAAGAGCGATGGGCTCGGTACTTACGAACAAATATTCTGAGGGATATCCGAACTTTGAAGGACTGGATGGCTCCGATACGCGCGCTTTGCGTGAGACTACCGTCGACGATTATCGCTATTATGGTGGTCAGGAAAACACGGATAAGATTGAGCGCCTTGCGATTTCGCGCGCACGTCGTCTATTTCATGCTGATCATGCTAACGTCCAGCCACACTCCGGAGCTCAGGCGAACAATGCGGTCTATAATGCTTGGTTAAAGCCTGGCGATACCGTTCTTGGTATGGATTTGGCTCATGGCGGTCATCTTACTCATGGTGCTCCAGTTACTCAGAGTGCAAAGATCTATAATTTCGTCGGTTATGGTACTGATCCTGAGACGGGCGATCTTAATTATGACGAGATTGAGCGTCTTGCAATGACGCATAAGCCAAAAATTATTTTGGTTGGTTATTCGGCATTTATGAAGGTGCCGGATTTTGATCGTATCGCCGAGATTGGCCAAAAGATTCCAGGGTGTCTTTTGATGGCGGATATGGCGCATGTTGCTGGCCTGATTGCGGGCGGCGTTCATCCGAATCCGCTAAATCATGGCTTCCATGTAATGACTACCACGACGCATAAGACGCTTCGCGGTCCACGCGGTGGCTTGATTCTGACTAAGGGTGTTGTAAGTAATCCACTCAAGAAAGTCGGTCATTCGATTGAAAATATTCCTACTTTGGTTGATCGTTCAGTCTTCCCTGGCACGCAAGGAGGGCCATTGATGCATGTAATTGCCGCGAAAGCAGTCTGTTTCTACGAGGCTTTGCAGCCAGAATTCAAGCGTTACGCGAAGCAAATCGTAAAGAACTCACAAGCGCTTGCGAACGAACTTAAAGATTGTGGCTTCTCGCTCGTTGGTGGCGGAACTGATAATCACCTGATTTTAATTGATACGATTAAAACCTGCGGTGTCGATGGTAAGACTTTTGAGAAACTTTGCGATCGTTGTGGCTTGACACTGAACGCGAATGCGATTCCGAATGATCCACGCAAGCGTTTTTCGCCATCTGGTGTTCGTCTTGGTACTCCAGCGATTACGACGCGCGGTATGGGCGAAAATGAAATGAAGATGATTGCGACCTGCCTAAATGCAATTGCAGACTTTTGCCCGGCACGCAATAATGGCGAGTGGCAGAGTATGGAGATTATGGGCAAGGTGATAGTAGAGCTACGTGAGGCGGTTCGTTATCTTGGCAAGAAATTCCCGACTCCAACAAATAAATAATCAGTTCAGAGTTTGGTGCGGTTATTGAGCGCCGAAGTAAGAGTAATTTGGTCGGCGTATTCAAGAGAGACACCAAGCGGGAGACCGCGAGCGAGTCTTGTGATTTTTAGCTCTGGATATTTTTCGTGGAGGAGTTTGTCGAGTAAAACAGCAGTGGATTCACCTTCAACAGAAGGGTTTGTGGCGATAATAATTTCATTCACATTGTCAGCCTCGACGCGTGCAATAAGTTCTTTGATATGGAGCTGGTCGGCCGTAATACCGTCCATTGGCGAAATGGCACCGCCAAGCACGTGATAAGTGCCCTTGTAAGCTTTGGTGTGCTCGATGGCGTAAATATCAAGCGGCTCCTCGACGACAAGAACAATGCTCTTATCGCGCGTAGGATCGCTGTAGAGTGGCGAAATCTCTTCAGAGGCATCCATGATAGCAAAAGTAATTGGACAGCTTTTTACGCCTTCGTGGAGGCTCTGGAGCGATTTTGCGATATTCTCAGATATATTCGAATCAGATTTTAGCAAAAAGTAGGCGTAGCGTTCTGCAGTGCGTGAACCTACGCCTGGTAAGCGCCCAAGTGCGTCAATAACATCGTTGAGAGCGCTAGGAAGCATAATTACATCCCGAAGTTGCCGAGAGAGCCCATAAGTGGCTTCATCTTCTCGGTAGCGATTTCCTGCGCCTTCGCCATGCCGTCGCGCATACAGTTTTCAATCCAGCGCTCGAGTTCGTGGATATCGTCAAGATCGACCTTCTCTGGGTCGATAGTAACTTTCTTAACCTTCAACTCGCCGGTAATCTGGACGACAACCGCTTCGTCGCCGGCTTCAACTTCGACAATCTCGTTCTTGAGCTCTTTCTGAGCTTTGCGAAGTTCATTAATCATCTTCATTTGGTCCATTGTGGCACCCATAATTATTCTCCCTTATTATCTGTATCTTTAGAGTATATATATAGTCTATCAGAATTTCGGCTCTTTGGCGAAGTAATTATCTCTTTAAGTGCGAATTTTTCGGCTTTTACTGGCTTAAAGGTGGCATATTCTGTCGTATCTGAGTGCACTCTGTCGATAATTTCGTAGTCGGTATATTTTGGCAGCAACCTGTAGAAATCTGCATGCTCGGTTTCGTCGTTAATAAGGATAGGGGTTTTTGTGTCGATGTGCCCGCTTATAACGATAAGGTCGTCGTTGAAATTATCAACGACGCGCGGGGCGTAATGATAGCCAAAGACGAAGTGCGTCTGGCTCGAGATAATAATCATTCCCATTACGATGACCATTGGTACGATACCAAATAGATGTGCGTAGGGGTTCTCTGGGAAGAGAGAGTACCATTTTTCGACGATTGATTCGACGCCCGCGGCGGTCATGACGGCGATTGGAATAATGATGGAAATGGCGACGTCGCCATTGAAGCCGGAGACGAAGATCGCGTAGATTACGAGCAGACTAACGACGGTATTGCGCGAAGTGAACATCTTTCCGACACTAGCAAGAACACCGATAATAACAATCACGACGGTTGCGAGGCCAAATAGCGGTGCAAGATAGATGCTGTTGTAGACGAGGCTGAAGCTGAAGAATGGCGCGAAGGCGTTCGAGATGTTCTGAATGAAGCTGCCGAAGCTAAAATCTTTCATAAAGAGGAGTTGTTGGATATTTTCAGGCTTTACGATACAGCCGACAACTAGCGGTGAAATTGCGAGGAAGAATATGCCAAAACTTAAGATTAGTTGCCAAAAACTTAGTTGCTTGAGCCCGAAGCGTAGATGAGGGTGAATAATGCCTGCGACGGCGATAGCAATAGTAATAAACAGTAGATGCGGAGTATAAGAAGATAACGCTAGTGAAAGGAAAAATGAAATAACAAGCAACGGATGAACGTGGTCGTTGCCGACGATTTTAGAGCCGAGCCATAAAGTCAGGGAGAGCCAAAATATATACATTATTGCTGGCGTGCCATTTCCGGCTAAAAATAGAAATGCGGTCGATAAAGTAGTTAGGATTGAAGCTACTATTGCGACATCGTTTTTAAACCATCGATTTAGGAGAAGAATAATGAAGAATGCGGTAAATATAGCAATTATGACAGATGGTAATTTGATTGACCAAATACTAAGGCCGAAGAAGTGAAGGCTGGTCTTTTGAAGGGCGTGATATGGCAAATCAATGATATTACCGGTTTGCATGAAGTTTGTTTCGAGATTACTAGCGGTAATTGTCGAATTCATTTCTTGCTCTGTTAGGCCATCCGGCGCAACGGTTGGAAGAAAAGTAAGTAAGGCGATAAAAACAATTCCGAGCAAAAAGTAACCTAATCCGATGCAATGACGATACAAAAAGAATTGTTTAGTACGTTTCTTCACTGTATCTGATTATAGCATATATAGTAGCTTTAAACTACTCATGCTTAGTATCAAGTGACATAAAGCGGACGCGCTCTTTATCGAAGAAGAGTTCGATATCGCCGGTGGCGCCGCGGCGGTGCTTAGCGATAATGAGGTCAGTAATATTTTGGCGATCAGTCTCTTTATTATAGTAGTCCTCGCGATATAGGAACATGACGATATCGGCGTCCTGCTCGATGGAACCGGATTCGCGGAGATCTGAAAGCATCGGGATCTTTGGATCGCGTGATTCGACGGAACGGCTGAGCTGTGAAAGCGCGATGACTGGAACATCGAGTTCGCGGGCGATAAGCTTGAGGCCGCGGGAGATTTCAGAGATTTCCTGAACGCGGTTTTCGGCTGAGCGTTTATTTGAGCCGGACATAAGCTGGAGGTAGTCCACGATGATTAGACCTAATTCATGATCATGAGCAACGCGGCGTGCTTTGGTGCGCATTTCCATGATGGTGAGACTTGGTTTATCGTCGATATAGATTT
>JAFWLZ010000066.1 GCA_017510835.1 Candidatus Saccharimonadota bacterium | reverse complement strand
TTGGCACGTTGTTGTTCGTTGAGTTTGTCAAAATCAGCCTTAAAAATGACGACTTCGCCACGCACCTCGGTATGCTCTTTTTGCGGAATTGAAAGCGGCATATTTTCAATCGTGCGAACATTCATCGTCACATCTTCATCGACACGACCATCGCCGCGCGTAACTGCCTGTTTCAGAAGGCCATCTTCGTAAATGAGCGCCATCGCAAGACCATCCATCTTAATATCGACAAATAATTCCGGATTAACGGCACCAAGTTTTGCGATGCGGTCGAGCCAATCAGCAACTTCCGCCTCTGAGAAAACATCAGCAAGCGAAATCATCCGCTCGGCATGGGCGACTTTTTTGAATTTATCGAGTGCCTTACCAGCAACGCGCTGAGTTGGCGAATCAGGCGTAATTAGCTCTGGATACTGCGTTTCGAGCTGCGACAACTCATGTTTTAGACTATCCGCCGCCGCCTCGGACATAATCGACTCGTCGAGGACATGATAATGATAGCGATAATCATTTATTAATTCGCGTAGCTTGTCGACGCGCTCGCGCACATCATTCGGGATCATCGAGCATCCTTCGATAGAAGAGGTAAATATATGAGGTAAGATAAATCACGGTGAAGGTCGTCATGACCTGAAGAAGGAACGGAATAAACGGAATGTCTTCGACCCATTCAATATTTTGCTTCAAGACAAGGTCGAGCCAAATAAATGGCACCATTATAACTACCCATATTACCCCGATAAATACTAAAGCAAAGAACACGCGGATAATAAATTTCGTACGGCGGCCACGGATTAAATCCGTAGTTGCACGAACGGCCTGCATCGGATAAATACCTGGGACGGTCGTAGCGCAAAGCGCCAAAATCGAACCCGGCAAAAGATAAGCTGAAAGTAGAAGTAGCAAGCTGCCAAAGAGCCAGAATAGAAAAGCATAAAGAGGCTGACTCAAGAAATCGGTCGCAACTGCCGTCGAATAAACAATAGTAAAGATAAAGATTGGCAGCATATGAATAAACACAAGTACTAACACCATCATCGTAGAAATCAACGGCGCTAAAGCATTATAAAGGCCATCGCGAATGCGCGGATGGTTCCCTGCCATCAGATGGCGCAGATAATAGACGACCACTAAAATCGTCACCGCCATAAAGAAGAAGGCGAGAATTTGCTGCACTTCCGTCATGCCCTTCGTCAGGCCACCGGTCGCGACCGTCGAAATAAGAAGCATACCGGACTTTGCTAAGCGCCCCACTTCGCCGTATTGCAGAACTTCACTACTTTCGTCGATACTATCCTGGACGGTCTGATATGTATCCTCGCTCATTAGTCCGACGAACAAGATATTCATAAAAACGATGATTAGCAAAAATCCACCAAACAACTTCCAATTTTTGAAGAGAATCTTCAATGTACTCGTGGCATGAGCGACGAGACCGGGAGCTTGTAAGCCGCGAGCATAATCTTCGCGGTAACTGCGTTTAAAACTACGATGAGGATTACGACGATTACGTTTCTTTTCCCAGATTTTTTCGCGCGTAGCATAAAAAGCCTCTTTCATTGACTTGCGCGGTTTCTTTTCCTTATTTTTTGGCATTTTCAAGCCTTTCTATACGTGCTTCCATTGGCGGATGAGTAGAAAATAGACGACTAATGAATGATTTTTTAAGCGGACCAGCAATGAAGAGCGCCTCGGCAGCAACATTCTGCTGACGCATCGGACGAACATGTGTATCAAGTTTGCGAAGAGCACTAATCATGTCATTCGGATCAGTGATGCTCGCCGAAGACGCATCGGCGAGATATTCGCGCTGACGAGAAATCGCGAGCTTAATCAAAGTTGCGACGAATGGCGCGAGGATAATCGTAAATAATGCAAAAACGACACCGACTGGAGAATTGTTTTCTTCGTCGCGGTCACTCCAAAACAGCATGCGGAGACCGATATCAGAAATAAGGCCAACGATAGCCGTGAGTCCAAATGCGATCATACTGACGCGAATATCGTAATTCTTGACGTGCGACATTTCATGCCCCATAACAGCACGAAGCTCTTTATCGTCCATAATCTCCAGAAGGCCGGTAGTTGCGGCGACACAGGCATGTTGCGGATCGCGACCAGTCGCAAAAGCGTTTGGCGCCGGATCCTCAATGACATATACCTTCGGCATCGGAAGCTTCGTATCCTCGGCGAGTTTCTCGACAATTTTATAGAAGCGCGGATTCTCCGACTTCTCGATCTGGCGTGCGCCGGTACCAAGAATAGCAAGTTTGTCTGCTAGGAAGTACTGAACTAGAGCGTAAGCAATTGCCATAACAGCAACCGTAATTAAGACGGCTGGACTATTATAGAGCCAGGCAAAGATGCCGCCAATGAGCGCGATAAAGGCAACAAAAACTATCGCAATAAAAACAGTGTTGCGCTTGTTCTGTGCTATCTGCTTGTGCACGGAAACTGCCATACTATTATTATATCACGACGAGAAAAATCGATTTTGGTTGTGCTATACTGATATCAAGTTTTGTTCTTTTATTAGAACCGCAAAAGGTTAGTCATTTTTCTATTCCAGATCGGCGTTCTTATCTGTTTCTCGCGTCGATGGCATTTTCCTCCTTTAAGGGTCGGCCCCTCGCGCCGACCCTGCTTTTTTTGGAATAAAAAGCGCCCTAGTCGCGCATGGCGGCTAGGGCTTAAGGAAGGAGTTATGCCACAATCGGTACTACTTTTATAAACAGTCCATCTTGCGACAATGCGTCATGAATTAGGATTTTTACGAGAATCTCAGTGATTTTAATCTTTGGTTTCTCGCCATATGCTACGACGAAGGTTGCAACCGAGTCATTATATTCGTAGCGATACTTCTCTACTGTGTACTGGCTCTCGTTCTGATGTCCGGTTAATGATAAATTTAGCGCGGAGATCATATCTTCATTATGTCCGCCAACATTAAAAGCCATAAAGGTCGGCGAATTTTGTGGGTCTTTTACACCAATGCCAAATTCATTTCCCTGATTACTATTGTTTAACACCTCGTTAGCGATGTCCTGCATTGACATCTCTATAATTGTTTTTGCATCCATAATCATCACCCCTTTCACTTTTTCAAAGAGCAAAAACAAATAGTTTCAATTCTTTAATTATAACACTTCTTGCTATTTTTGTCAATAAAAAGCGACCTCTCTAGGGCCGGAAATAAAAAATGGTGCGGGTTAAGAGACTCTAACTCTCGACCTCTTCCTTGGCAAGGAAGCGCTCTAACAACTGAGCTAAACCCGCAACTGCTGACTATTATAGCACAGCAGTTATAGAAATGCTAGTCTTTAATGGCGCGAACTAGCGCTGCAACGACAAATACAACAAGATTCACGATTACGACTGTTGCACCGGTTGGCGTCGCGAGTAGATAAGACAAAACGAGGCCGATTACAAAAGCAAGCGCCGACACGCAGACGGCCATCAGAGCAATGCCGCGGAACGATTTTCTGAGACGCATCGCAGTTAGAGTCGGAAAAATAATGAGGCTCGAGATAAGCAACGAACCGAGTAGGCGCATCCCAAGCACGACTACGACCGAACAAATTGCGGCAAAAATCGCATCATAAACTCCAGTCTTAATACCGACAGATTTTGCGAATTCTTCATCAAAAGTAATCGCAAAAATACGATGATAAGCAAAGACATATAACATGATTATCGCGAAAGCCAGAATGGCGCTCAAGACAACATCGAGCCAACCAACCGCAAGGATACTGCCAAATAAATAACTATTCAGATCGATATTAACTCCTTTCGAGAGCGAGATAGCAAGCGTACCAATTGCCAAGCTCGATGCCGACAATACCGCAATCGCAGCATCGCCGTGAAGCTTGCGATTTTGACTGAGGCGCAAAACGAAAAACGACGCAATAACAACAATCGGCAAGGCAAAATATAGTGGCGTAAGGCCGAGAACCGTCGCGAGCGCGAAGGCTGAGAAAGCGGTGTGACTAAGGCCGTCGCCAATCATAGAGTTTTTACGCAAAACAAGCGAAACACCAACAAGCGCAGCACAAACGGAAATCATAAGCCCAACAAGGAGCGCACGAATCATAAATGGATGACTAAACATTTCGATCATTTTTGATAGCCCTCCAGATACTTTTCAGTTGTTGTCATTTTTACAACACCTTCATCGATTGCGATGACTTTATTCCCGATAAGGTCATCCGCATCGAGATCATGCGTAATCATAATAATCGTCAAATTATACTCTTTATTTAGCTTTTTAAGCGTTTTATAGAAATCCTTGCGCGAATCGTAGTCGAGATTGTTTGACGGCTCATCAAGTACTAGCAAGCGTTCCGTCGCAGACAACGAGCGAGCGAGAAGCACTTTTTGCTTTTGACCGCCCGATAGACTAGAAAATGATTTTTTCTTTAATTTCGAAATGCCGAGAGTTTTGAGACTATTTGCGGCATGATTGCGTTCATCGCGATGGTAAAATGGGCGGAATTGCATATGTCCCAAACACCCAGACAAAACGACCTCTTCGACTGTTGCCGGAAAATTCGAGTCGGCGCGCGATTCTTGCGGAAGGTAACCAATTTTCGTATGGTCTAAATCACCTCCATACTTTACCTCGCCGGCTTGCGGCTTGATTAGTCCAAGAATGCCGCGAATCAAAGTACTCTTGCCGGAGCCATTCGCTCCAACAACGCAAGCAAAATCTCCTTCTTCAAGCGTAAAACTCGCGTCCTTAATTACGACGTTATCGTCGTAGCCGAGCTTAAGATTTTTAAGCGAAAGGAGTGTCATTAATTTAATGCCTCCTCTAGAACTACGATATTTTGCTCGAGATAGTCCGCATAGCTCTTCCCTGCATCAAAATCCGCTTGCGAGACATTATGCGCGGCATTCATAGTACGAATTTCCGCTCCCGTCTCAGAAGCAATGGTTTTAGCGAGCGCATCACTCGTTAACTCAATCTTTAAGATGACCGGAATATTATTCGCTTTCACTTTTTCGATTAGTTCAGTAATTGTTTGACTGCTGGCCTCAGTCTGCTCCGAACATCCTGGGAAGGCCGCAGAATAATCTAAGCCATATTCGTCAACAAAATAACGGAACGGAAAACGATCAGCGAATATTAGCTCTTTGCGTTTGGCGGTTTTGACAATATCGCGAATCTTCTGATCGTCCTGCATAATGCGCGAAGTGTAATTATCTGCATTTTCGGCATACTCGTTAACTTTCCCCGAATTCTTCGCAATGAGATGGTCGCGAATCGCATTTATAATTCGCACCGCGTTAAGCGGGTTAGTCCAGATATGCTCATCATATTCATCTTCGCCATCTTCTTGCTTTAATTCGACAAAATCCATCATTCGAATCGTCTTATTTTCACTTATATTATTGTCCTGTAAAATATTTTCCACCCATCTTTCCGATTCCCCGCCATTATAAATGAAGAAATCCGCGTCTGTTATATCTACGATATCCTGCGGGCTTGGCTCGAAATCATGCGTTTCCGTCGCTGGCTTAATAAGCATTTTTATGTCTTTATCACCAGTGATTTCACGAGCAAAATCGTACGCAACGAAATTCGACACGACAATTTTAGGATGTTCGTTTTTATTGCGGTTAATTATCGTTGCGATAGTTAGTCCGCAGCCGGCAACTAGCGCCACCAAAGCAAGCACCGCCAAATCTTTTTTCGCTTTCATAGACAACTCCCGCAAGTGCCATTAATGACAATATTCGCTTCATCGACCTTAAACTTATGATGGTTTTCAATATGAGCCGCTAAGTCGCAGACATCTTCGCAGTCAACATGCTGAAGTTTCCCGCATTTTGCACATTTAAGATAGCAATGGCCAAAATGATTACATGGATCCAGATACTGATATTTAACCGTTCCATCCACGCCAAGCGTCTTTTGAATTTTGCCGCTCTCGGCAAGATTTTCAATAATACGATATACGGTGGTCTGACCAACGTCTTCACCTTTTTTAATCAGTTCTAGATATAATTCTTTAATCGAAAAATCTTTCTTTTTCTTCGATACAAGTGTCTCAATTATTTCTTTTTGGCGCGTATTATATGTCATAAAAATATAATAGCGTATTTATTATAAATTGGAAATGGTTTTCATTTTCAAATTAGCTCAAATGCGCGGCGCGGTACTTAATATACTCGAGCGCGCCTTTCACGCCATCTGTACTATTTGGATTAATCTTATAAAAGCCTTCGTCCGCATTGTGCTCAGCAAGAACGCGCAACTCACTATCAAAAAGCGTGTCGTCCACCCAAACAAAAGGCTTCGAAAAGTCGATTGCGTCGGTCTTCATCGCGCTCCAATTTGTCGGCTTTATCTCTGTAGCAGCACGATCCCTTAGGTTGTCCGGCAGAAAATCAAGTGCATAATAGCAATTATTTACCCCGCCATGACAATGCGTGG
Organism: Candidatus Saccharimonadota bacterium; assembly: GCA_017510835.1. Taxonomy (GTDB): domain Bacteria; phylum Patescibacteriota; class Saccharimonadia; order Saccharimonadales; family Saccharimonadaceae; genus UBA2834. The sequence continues at coordinate 307 of JAFWLZ010000066.1, read as the reverse complement.
TTAGCCAATAAACTTGCCCAGGGAAAGTATTAAGTAGATATTCAAGAAATTCGATCACATCTTCTAGCGGAGATTGGACGCCACGAATCGTTCCGTCGATGTCGAGATATATATTCATTAGTATTATTCTATAACAAAAAAAGACCCTTTGGGTCGTTTTTTGGTTCTGGTGCCCGAGATGAGACTCGAACTCATAATCCGGTAAAGGAAGCGGATTTTAAGTCCGCCGCGTATACCAATTCCGCCACTCGGGCCACTGACCTAAATAATCTGGAGGTGCGTACCAGAGTTGCACTGGTCTACGCGG
>JAFWLZ010000065.1 GCA_017510835.1 Candidatus Saccharimonadota bacterium | reverse complement strand
TGGGCTGAAAGAGTTTTACTTTTCTACTAACACTTCATCTATGAGGGTAAGTCAATACAAAAAGAATCCAAAAGCCAGTATCTATTTTTATCACAAAGGCCTAATCAAGTACGTGGGTGTTATGTTAAAAGGCAAAATGGAAGTTTTAACGGACCAGAAGACAAAGGACATGATTTGGAAACGTGGCGACACGATGTTCTATAAGAAAGGCGTTACGGATCCGGATTACTGTGTGCTTAAATTCACCGCAACAAGCGGTCGGTATTATTGCGACATGAAGACGGAAAGTTTTGAAATTAAATAAAAACACCGCCTTGTGGCGGGTTTAATAATTTCTTCATTTGGTGAGCCGGGTGGGACTCGAACCCACGACACCAAGCTTAAGAGGCTCGTGCTCTAACCAGCTGAGCTACCGGCCCATACTCACCAAAATGTTAAAAATGTCAGCACAAAGTGCTCACATAAGATATTCTACCACTTTTCGCGAAAAAATACAAGACTTAGCGCGAAAAATCGCTTTCAGATATAATAAAGCAAAAGGAGACCTCATGCCAAAGTCAAAAGTTTATTTCGTGAAAACTATCAGCCCGCAATCGCTCATCAAGGTTTATGATGCGCTAAATATCGAGCTGAAGGGTAAAGTTGCTGTCAAACTTCACTCTGGCGAAAAAGGCAATCAAAACTACGTCAAACCAGAATTCGTCAAACCAATCATCGAGAAAGTTGGCGGTACGGTCGTCGAATGCAATACTGCCTATGGCGATGCGAGCGGCACCGGCGTGCGCGACAATACTGAGAGTCATCTCAAACTCATCAAAGAGCACGGCTGGAACAAATATTTCGATGTTGACCTGATGGATGCGACCGGACCAGACTTGAAAGTCCCAATCAAGAACGGCAATCAGCTCAAATATAATCTCCTCGGCAAAAATATCAAAAACTACGATTCGATGCTTGTTCTTTCTCATTTCAAAGGCCATCCAAATGGCGGATACGGCGGCGCGCTCAAGCAGCTTTCGATTGGCTGCGCTTCTCGTGCGGGTAAGGCTCGCATTCATTCTGCCGGCAAAACCAAGGGCCGTCGCCTCTGCTGGATTCTCAAAACCAGGCAAGACGCTTTCCTTGAAAGCATGGCGGATGCTGCCTCGACCGTTACGCAAATGTTTGGCAAAAATATCGCCTATATCAATATGATGGTTAATCTTTCGGTTGACTGCGACTGTTGTAGCGTCGCCGAAGATCCATGTATGAAAGATATTGGCATTCTTGCGAGTACCGACCCAGTTGCAATCGACCAGGCCTGCCTAGACCTTATTAAATCTAGTAAAGATCCTGGTCGCGATCATTTTATGGAACGTGTCAAATCGCTCAATGGCGAGCATACTATCGAAGCGGCCGAAGCACTCGGTATCGGCTCTCGCAAGTATGAGCTAATTAAGCTTTAGATTTCTTGATAATCCAACGGTCGAGCACCGCAAGTAGCGCCGGCAAAAGTCCTAAGATAATGATCGTTGCACAGAAAGTGCCAAGCGAAATCGACTGACAGATTTTTCCTGCAATCGCCGAGGTGAAGTTGCCGACAACTGCCGTCACGACAATAAGAATCGAAGCCGAAGTTAGAATCGCGCTAATCGATTTATTGTATGTCGCAATTAGCGCATCATTCACTCCGAGTTTGAAGTAGTTGCGGTTCTCGACATAATAGGAAGTGAACAGAATCGCATAGTCAATCGTCGCGCCCATCAAAATCGCCTGCACGATAATCAGCACAATGAAGTAGATACTTGAGCCAGTCAGTGACAAATAAGCCATCACGATATAGACCGCACATTGAATCACGCAGACGAGTAGTAATGATACGAAGATTGAGCGGAAGGTAAACACGACCACTGCGAAAATTGCGAGCATTGTAATAATCGTAATGAAGTCCATCTCGCCACTGAAGGTCTGTGACATCTCGTAAGCCATTGCTGAATCGCCGAGCAAGAAATAATCGGTTTTATTGCCTGAGCCCAGCTCATCTTTCAGGCCGCGAATAAAGGCAAATGTTTCCTCGCCTTCAGCTGGCAAATAAGATTCAATCAGCATACGATAATGCTTTGGCCCGACTAACATTTCCTTTGCGTTATTAATCGTGTCGCGACCGTCCAAAACCTTCTGGCGCATCTCGTCATCGATGCGTGCCGCAAAGCGCGAATCTGGCAAAATCGTATCGGTCAAATAATTGATAAATACCTCGAGTGTCAAAGTCCAATTTTCGTCGTAATCATAGAGCGAACCGTGGTAGAGATATGCGAGATACAATTTGTTCTTATCAAACTGGCCTGCAAGTGGCAAAATCGCACGATAAAGGGCATCGTAATTATACTGCGTACCAGCCTTTGCGGCGCGCATTAAGGTCGCAATTGTCGATAGCTTCGTCTTCTCGCTCTCGCCCAAGCGGCTAGCATATTCTGGATTTGGCAAAACTTTCTCATCGATAAATGTAATCAAATTCCAGAGCGAAATCTTCGGCTCGGTGTTCACATGGCGGTATTCGTAAAGCGCATAAACCAGTCTCAATTTGCTAGCATCGAGCTTAAATGCGCGGCCAAGTTCGCCATAAGAATAGCGCGTATTTTGGTTGTTCATAATAAACTGCGCCTGCTGTAACTTCGCAATCATTTCTGGCGTCAACGCACCCATCAACTTCTCGTCGCCAGCGTGTGCGAGCAAGAAATCGACCAAAGTTTTTGCCGAAACATGCTTCGTCGAAGCGGTCGTTTCTGCCTGGTAAATGCGGAACAAATTCTGCAACTTATCGAGCTTGCTATTTAAGTCGATATTATTGCGCACGGTCGAAATTTTGCCAGCCAATTCTTTTGCATAGGTTACAAGCTTTTCGGTTTGCGCTGGCTCGAGTCCGTCTAGAATTTCCGAATTTTCGAAGTTATTCAAGTAATTAATAACTTCATTAAACTTGCCGTCAATCACGCCAGCTGCCGAAGCGATATCTGAATAAGTGTAGCTCTTTGCGAGCATTGCTTTCGCCTGATCGATTTTTGGTGCGAGTTGAGCGCGGAGCTCAGCAATCGCGCCGGCGAGTTCTGGATGTTCGGTCGCCAAGGTATCAAGTTGAGCATTTAGCTGCGCATAATAATTCTCGACATTTGCCTTCGCATTCGTGATTTGGTTACGAATTGCTGCTGCCTGCTCGGCATTTAATCTAAGCTCAGCCAACACATTTTCGTCCGTCAGTGCGAAGTTGATTAACTGCTCAATCGTTGCGCTAGCCGTCGGCGTAGAAGTCGTCGTATAGGTGTAGTATGTGAGAATTTTCTCAACTGTTTCCTGGCTAATACCGAATAGTTTTGCTAATTCTGCTGCGGTTTTTGGTGTATTTGTGACGGAGCTGTCGCTGAAAATAAGTAGCTTCTGCAAATCGCTCTTTTGTGCGGCCGTCACCATGCTGCCATATTTTGCGTCGGCCAGCACTTCATTTACGACAAAGCGCGCAAACTGATTCGTCGTGAGTCTTGTGCTCGGATTTTGCTCGGCCAAATACAACACGAATACATCGTCTAGCTTCGATGAATCTACGCCAAGAATACTGGCTATTTCGCTCTTCGTGCGTGGCTGGTTCACCTTCACCGGATCGACGAAATATGAGAATTGATTTACTTTCGCGATCAATTCCTCGTCCACCTCGTCAGCAAAATGCTCGCTCGGGAAGATGTCTTCTTGTAAGAACTTTACAAACTCATTGAGCGTGACCGTGTGCGCATCGACATCGCGATAATAGCGATAATAAAGCGCACGAATTAAATAATCTTCTGTATCGACTTTTTCGGTGCTGAGCTCATTTACTTTCGGTACGAGCTCGTTGTAATGTTCTGGCTCATTGATTGTATTGCC
>JAFWLZ010000064.1 GCA_017510835.1 Candidatus Saccharimonadota bacterium | reverse complement strand
CCGGCGCGTTTCATGATGGGAGATACGGGCTCCTTTGCGCTTGGTGCTGGCCTCGGCGTGGTTGCGATGAATACGAACGCTTTCTTCCTACTTCCGATTATCGGTTGTTTATTTGTGGTTGAGGCTGGTAGTTCACTTTTGCAGATTTGCTCAAAGAAATTCTTCCACCGCAAGATATTTATTTCTGCGCCAATTCATCATCATCTGCAGGCAAAGGGTTGGGAAGAGAGTAAGGTTGTGATGCGTTTCTGGATTATTGGCGGCGTCGCGGCGATGCTTGGCGTATTTTTGGCAATGGGTGGGGGTATTGTTGGTTGATGCGAAAACATAAGTCCGACAAAACGATTGCTTTGATGGTCGTTATTTTGATGGCGGTCAGCTTGGTGATTATTTATGCGATTGGCGGACGTGTTGCGCAAGCAGAAAATGCTGCAACGGGGAAGCATTATAGCGATACTTATTTCTTCTTTCATCATATAGCCGCAATAGCAATGTCGGTGGCGGCACTGGTTGCTGGATATAAGATTAAATACGAATTTCTCGCGAAGTATGCTAAGAAAATGTTCTGGATTTCAGCGGCATTGTGTTTAATGGTGACAATATTGGGGCGAATGAACGTTGGTTTAGTTACTTGCGATGAGGGAGCTTGTCGCGCGTTCTATATTCCAGTCATTAGTCTTGGTTTTGCGCCAGTTGAGCTAATGAAGATAAGTATCGCTTTGTATGGCTCGTATTTGATTCGTTCGAGGACTGAGAGCGGGGAATTGGGGGCAAAGTCATTCTGGGTGCCATATGCGACAATGTTTGCTTTAACGGCGATTTTGGTCGGCGCATTTCAAAAGGACCTCGGAAGCACAGTCGTGATTGCGATGATGATGTTCTGTATGGCTTGGGTTGGCGGCATTCCGCTCAGGCAGTTCGGTATAGCATTAGGGATATTCGCCGTGATTGGCGTATTCCTGATCATGACAGCAGAGCACCGCGTTCAGCGTTTAACGGGCTGGGAAAGTGGTGATAACTACCACGTCGAAAATTCGCTCATTTCGTTTGGTACGGGCGGCTTGCTGGGCGTTGGATTAGGAAATAGTATTCAGTCGTCGGGCTATTTGCCTGAGTCTCTGACGGATTCAATCTTCTCAATTATCGGTGAGACTTGGGGCTTTATTGGCGCGGGTTTGATTGTGATTGCTTTTGCGGTTTTGCTATTTAGAATTATGCGCGTAGCGGAGCGAACCGAAGCACAAGATCGTAGTTTATTCTGTGTAGCCGTTTTTGCTTGGCTAATTAGCCATGTTATAATGAATATCGGAGGAATGCTCGGAATTATTCCAATGAAGGGCATTACTTTGCCGTTTCTCAGCTATGGCGGTACGAGTATGATGTTTGCCGCATTTGCCGTAGGAATGGTGATTCAGATATCTGGATGGACAAAGAGGACAAATATAAATGAAGATTCTAGTAGTAGGCGGGGGCAGCGGGGGACACGTTACGCCAGTAGTGGCCGTCGTTCGTGAGATTTGGAAGATTCGCCCGCGCGCGAAAATTGAATTTTGGACCGATAAAAAGTATTACAAAAATGGTCGCAGAATTACCGTCGAGAACGGTATGGACTTGCGTATACGCAAAGTTGTTGCAGGGAAGTTGCGTCGCTATACGCATTTTACTTTCTGGATGTATCTACAACATTTCGATGTAGTTTTGAAAAATATTGTTGATTTCTTTAAGAATATTATCGGTTTTTTCCAGTCTTTCTTTAGATTGATCGCTAATCGTCCAGATGTGATTTTCTTCAAGGGTGGCTATGTTTGCTTACCGGTTGGCGCAGCAGCGAAGGTGTTAAGAATTCCTTATGTTATCCACGATAGCGATGCGGCGCCTGGTCTAACGAATCGTTTGCTTGCAAAGCGCGCAACGAAGATTGCGACTGGCATGCCACTTGAATATTATTCCTATCCAGCAGAGAAGGCGGAATGGACTGGTATTCCGGTTGGTGACGAATTTCGTCCAGCGACAGCTACAAAGCAGAAAGCCTATAAGAAGGAATTAGGTTTTGATCCGAATAAGCCGCTTCTAGTCGTGACCGGTGGTAGCCTCGGCGCAGAGAATATCAATCTAGCTGTTCGCGATATACTGCCGCAATTGCTTAAGCAGACAAGCGTAATGCTCGTAGCGGGCCGTGAGCGCTATCCAGAAATGATGGATTTGAAAGAATATGAAGTTTGGGAAGATGGAAAGCTAAAGACGAATTTCCGCATGGTAAAATTCTCGAGCGAAATGTGGAAGCTATTTGGTGCGGCAGATATTGTCGTAAGTCGCGCTGGTGCCTCAACAATGACAGAGCTGTCTAGTATGGAAAAAGTCGTGGTTATGGTACCGAATGAGCGTTTACCGGGATATCATCAGGTAAAGAATGCGCGTGCCTACGAAAAGGCAAAAGCGGCTGTTGTGATTGAGGATGGGGAGATGCATCAGAATCCGACAAAATTGCTTGCTGCCGTCAAGAAGCTATTAAAGGATGAAAAACTCTGCACTGAATTATCGAAGAATTTGCGCGCATTCGTCAAAGATAATGCGGCGGAAAACTTAGCAAATACGAT
>JAFWLZ010000063.1 GCA_017510835.1 Candidatus Saccharimonadota bacterium | reverse complement strand
GCCACACTTCCGACACTTTCCCCTAAGAAGCAGCCAACTAATAATCGGAATGTTATCATACCAATTCAACTGGTATTTACAATTCATACAATGCGATCGCGGCGATTTATCATTCTTACGAATCCGCCACGCCTGGCAACAAGCAAAAGAGCCTAAACCCGCACCCATCACTGCCAACACTATCGATACCGCCACTTCTGTATTCATAATTCTATTTTATCACAAGCACAAAAAGAGGCCCTTTCCGGGGCCTCTTTCATGAAACCGTATTAATGGTTATCGTTACAGGAAATTGAATTACCTTCAAGGACATAATAGACCGCATATTGACGGTTACCAGTGCCTTGTACTGCCTGTCCCTCATCGCCGCATGAAGCATTAGTAACGGCTCTAAACGTATGGTCAAATTCAGCACTTAATACCGCTAACCCTTTGTTCTCCTGTGAACTTTCGCCTTCGCCAGTAGTATCAAATTTGAAGCCATTATTTACCGTACCCCCCACCTTACCAGAATAAAGCATTTTATATTCTGTGCCATCTGGATCACGGAATTGATCTCCGTCGCACGTATACGTGCCTGTAGAAGAATTAGTTAATTTACAGGTCGAATCGATATAACGCTTAACGAAATTTTTATTAGTTTCGCCACTATCCCATGGACTCTTACCATTGTTGTTTGTTTGATAATCATTCGCTGCCGTCAAGATGCGTGACAAATCGTCCTCTCGCTGCGTGTTACGCTGCGAACGCTGCAAGGCAGGCAACGCAATAAAGACCATCAAGAAGATAAGACCCGCAATCGCGAGCACCAAGACTACCTCGATGATCGTAAAGCCTTTTTTATTTTTTGTCATTTTTTCTCCTTTTATTTTTATTTTTGCGGTCGTTATTTCAACCACACTCTACTTTAGTTCCCCCTATGAAATGACGAGTCGCAAAATTGGACTTACCAAAAATATAACTAAACATAAACATTTTGTCAAGCTTTTAGGCTATCGTATTCACAAGTGCGTAGATTGGGAACAAGATACCGCCGACCAAACCGCCCGCCATAATTGCAAGAAGAATCATCATTACCGGCTCAATTGCCGAAGAAATCTGCTCGACTTTATTATCAAGGTCATCTTCAAAGACCTGCGCTGCCTTACCGAGCATCTCGTCCATCTTACCAGATTGCTCACCAATCGCTGCCATCTGATGGACTAATGGCAAAATATACTGGTGGTCCTTGAGCGCTTCTGACATCGGCTTACCACTTTGAACCTTCTCCATCGCTTCCTTCACCTCATCAATCACAATCACGTTGTTCGTCGCATCACCTGCAATCTGCATCGTATCAAGCACTGCCACACCGGTCGAAAGCAAAATCTGCGAAATTCTCGTGAAGCGCGCCATATAAAGCATCCGGAAAAGACCATTAAACATTGGGACATTCAACTTCACATTTGCCATTGCTCTTCTGCCAGGCTCCGTCTTACGATATTGGTTGAAACCAGCCACAAGCCCCGCGATAATTAAAAGCGCAAGCCACCAGAAACCAAGAATAAAGTTCTTTATTCCTACGAAGATCACCGTCAAAGTTGGCAACTCCTCGCCCAAATCTGCATAAAGACTTTCAACGTGCGGCACGACTTCGAGCATCATATAAAGAAAGACTACAAAAATCACGACGAGCGTAATAATTGGCATCACCATCGCATTGCGGATGCTACTGATCATCTTTTCATCTTTCTCTTCCTGCGTCGCAATACGTTTCAAGCTCTCATCAAGCGTACCAGAAACTTCACCTGCACGAATCAAAGAAAGATAAACATTACTAAATACGTCTGGATGTTTGCCGAACGAATCACCAAGGCTACGACCCGCCTCAACATCGGCAAGGATTTCCTCAATTACTGCCTTCATCGGCTTATTTGAAGTCTGTTCCGAAACTGTACGTAAAGACTGTGCAATCGGCAAACCTGCGCCCACCAAAGTCGCAAACTGACGCGTAAAGTTAATACGATCACGACTGCGAATTTTATTAATTCTGTCTCCAAAGCCCTTCCCCTCCTCGCGCAAGCTCTCTGGCACATAACCACGGTCAACCAAAAGCTTGCCGGCAATACGCTCGGTTTCCGCCTGGATGGTACCCTTGATTATCTTTCCAGTACCCTGCTCCTTAGCTTTGTAGACAAATCGTTTCATCCGCGAGATAGCCTCTCAAATTCTTGCAAATCAACAGCATATTCGCGCGCAGAATCATATGTAATCACACCAGTCTGAACAAGTTTCACAAGCGTGCGATCCATCGTCTGCATGCCCTGGTCTGCGCCAGTCTGAATAATCGTATCGAGCTGGTGTGTCTTACCTTCGCGAATCACCGAACGAACCGCCGGGTTAGCAACCAAAATTTCTGCCGCTACCACACGACCACCACCGATTGCTGGAACAAGACGCTGCGCACAAATCGCCTGCAAGATATTAGCAAGCTGCGAGCGAACCTGCGGCTGCTGATGTGGCGGAAAAACGTCAATCATACGGTCAATCGATTGTGACGCGGAGTTGGTATGCAAAGTCGCAAAGACTAAGTGACCAGTTTCTGCAATCGTAATTGCCGCAGAAATCGTCTCAAGATCACGCATCTCGCCAATAAGTACAACGTCTGGATCTTCGCGAAGCGCAGAACGAAGCGCCGCTGAGAAAGAATAAGTATCGTAGTGGACTTCACGCTGTACAACTACCGAATGCTTAGATTTGTGAGTAAATTCAATTGGATCTTCAATCGTAATAATATGGGCAGATTTTTCAGAATTAATCTTATCAACTAATGCCGCAAGTGTTGTCGACTTACCAGAACCAGTTGGACCAGTCACGAGCACCAAACCGCGTGGGAAATCAGCAAAGCTTGTAACTACTGGCGGCATCCCAAGTTCCGCAATCGTCTGAATCTGATTCGGAATCAAACGAAACGCTGCAGCAAGGTTACCTTTTTCATGGAAAGCGTTTACGCGGAAACGGCCTAAATCGCCAAACGAAAACGAATAGTCAAATTCCTTATCTTTCAATAAAATCTGCTTCTGATCTTCTTCAAGCGTTGCAAAAACAAGTTTCTCGACCGTTGCTTCATCAAGCGCATTATAGCCAGAAATTGGCTGCAAAGCACCATCAATCCTTAAAATCGGCGGCAAACCAACCTGAAGATGAAGATCACTTGCCTTCGTCCTGACACATTCCTCAAGAAGATTTTCGATGCGAATATTAGCAGTATTCGCTGCATTGTTATTAGAAGTTACACTTGGCGCTGGCGACGGATTAAAATTCGGGGTCGCAGCACCTCCCTGCCCACTTTGTTCCATACTTACATTATACTTATGTTTAAATAAAAATTCAACAATTTCACAAGATACTATTACCTTATTTTGTGTCTTAATTAACAATCAAAAGAAAGTCAGGACATGCGCCTGACTTTCTTTTCGTTCTAGAAGGAGGGGCCCAAGGGGAGGAATCCGTCCTCCCCTTGAGGGCGCCAGCCTTATTTCAAGTATTCGTGCAACTTTTTCGTATCTTTATTTTTGCGAAGTTTCGTAAGCGCCTTCGCTTCAATCTGACGAATACGCTCACGCGTAACTGAGAACTCCGCACCAACTTCCTCAAGAGTATGACTCTTGCCGCCGCCAATGCCGAAACGCATCTTAATAATCTTTTGTTCACGATCGGATAATGTCGATAAAATCGAAGCAATCTGCTCTTTCAAGAGCTGCGTTGCGGCCGAATCCTCAGGCGAAACACGGTCTTCATCCTCAATAAAGTCACCGAGCGAAGAATCATCGTCGTCGCCATCGCGTCCAACCGATGCATCAAGCGACGCAATATCCTGTTTGATCTTCATCACATACTCAATCTTCTCCGGTTCCATGCCCATCGCCTTCGCGATTTCTTCAGTGGTCGGCTCACGATTAAGCTCCTGCGTCAAACGACGCTGCGTACGCAAAACTTTATTAATCGTCTCAACCATGTGGACCGGAATACGAATCGTACGCGCCTGGTCAGCAATCGCACGTGTAATCGCCTGGCGAATCCACCATGTCGCATAGGTCGAGAACTTGAAGCCTTTATCTGGATCGAACTTCTCTACTGCGCGCAGAAGTCCAGTATTACCTTCCTGAATCAAATCCAAGAAGTCCAAGCCACGGCCAGAATAACGCTTCGCAATCGAGACAACGAGACGCATATTCGATTCCGCCATTTTGTCCTTAGCGCGTTTCTGCTCTTTTGGCGAACCATTAATAATTTTCTGCGCCAATTCATACTCTTCCTCAGCAGAAAGAAGCGGAATTTTACCAATTTCACGCAAATATAATTTCACCGAGTCATCCGATACTTCGTCGTAGCTCGTAGATTCTAGATCGATATTCAAATCCTCTTCGGATTCTTCATCCATCTCATCAAAACTAGGCTCATCGCTATAATCGTTGTCGAGCCTCAAATCCCTCTCTTCGTCGTCCATTCTTCCCCTTAATTATTAGTTGTTTTTATTTTGACCGTGTTTATTTTGCGAATAATTATTGCTTCTTCCTGGTGCGAATATAAACAAAAACTTGCCGCAACCAGCGCATTCCTGCACATTATACCACAAATTCGCCTAATGCACCAGCTTTTTATCGAGTGCCTGCATCTGTCGCATCAGTTCATCAACCTTTTCGTCATCCTCGGCCTCTTCGGCCACTCGAATCGCTTCCGCTAGTTCTTCGCGCTCGGCTTTCATCCGTTCGCGCTCTACTTTTGCAAGCAAAATTTGCGCTTCTTTTTCTCGCTCATTTTTTCCAAGTTTTACATATAGCTCATCGAAAATTAGTGACAACTCACCCTCATCAACTTTCGCCGCTTCAAAGCCTTCCAACTTCACGTCGCCATATTTTAACAGCGCCGCTAAGTTTTTCTCTGCCCGCGAAATCTTCGCCACATCGCCCTGCACCGCGACATTTTTCTTCAATTTCTTTTTCGGCGCCGCGACTTTCTTTGCCCGAAACGCTTCGAGCGAAATCCCCAAACGCTCACTCACCATTCGCTCATACTTCTCACGCAATACCGCATCTTCAATATCATCAATCAGCCGCTTCGCTTCCGCGGCATACTCCGCAAAGCCCTTCTCTGTACGCAAATTAAACTTGCCTTCATATTTCTCAAGCAACCACTCTAGCGCCGGTCGATAACTCTGCGTCGCTTGCTGCCACAATTTCGGGTCTTTCTGTATCAATTCGTCCGCATCCTTACAGCCATGATAATCATCAATCACCGATAAGAAAATTCCAAATTTCGACGCCATCGAAATTGCCCGCTCTGCCGCCTTTACGCCTGCCTCATCGCCGTCATAAGCAAGACGAATATCGTTCGTCATTCGCGCAAAACTTTTTAGGTGCATTTCAGTCATCGCTGTACCAGCCGTCGCTACCGCTTCCGCCACGCCTGCCTGATGCGACGAAATCACATCCATATTCCCCTCAACTACGACCACGAATTCCGACCGCCGAATCGCATCCTTCGCCTGACTCAGGCCAAAAATATGGCGGCCCTTGTTATAGAGCAAAGTCTCCGGCGTATTCAAATACTTCGGCGAATTCTCATCCTTCTCAATAATACGTGCCGTAAAGCCAATCACGCGACCACTCACATCCATTAGCGGCACCGTCATTCTACCCTTAAACAAATCACCGCCTAAACGATTCACGAGCCCCGCATCTTCGATTTCTTTTTTATTGAAACCACGTTTCGTTAAAAACTCGACTAAAGCCCGTCCTGATTTTGGCGCATAGCCAATCCGAAACTGCGCAACCGTCGCTTTATTTAAATTCCGCTGATAAAACACATACTTCATCACGGCTTTATTTTTCGTCAAGCAATACTGGTAATATTTCGTCGTAAGTTCCAAAGCATCATAAAGCCGCTGCTTATGCTGCGCCATCTTTTTATCGTCGCCAGAATAGCGTTTCAATTCCACGCCCGCTTGTTGCGCAAGCTTCTCGAGCGCCTCACGAAAAGTGCAACCCTCCATTTCCATCACAAAAGTAAAAATGTCGCCGCCCTTATTACTCGAAAAATCATGCCAAATCCCCTTCTCTGGCGAAACCATAAAACTCGGCGTTTTATCCGTCCCCCAAGGTGAGTGCCCCTTGAAATTTCTACCGGCACGCTTAAGCTCGATGTATTGCCCAATCACATCTTCAACAGCAAGCCGCGCCCGAATCTCCTCTTTGGCATCCTCCATGCCTATATTATATCATCTCTATAAAGCTAGTCTGCCCAAGATGGGAGAATGAAAGCATCGGAATTAAACCACCCGTGATTTTTCCCATACGGAATATTCCACGAATCAAGGCAGCTCGCGTCCACCTTATTCGAACGATTGCGGGTATAGAATGCGCCATATCCATTCGTTAAATCATGCCGAACCGGCCAATCAGCTAACGAACAAATACTATCATTAACATAGGTATATACAAACATATAATAATAATTGTTGACATTTCGAACATTCCAACCCCCTAAAGCAGATATATCTGTTACTGGGTGATTGCCAAACATATAACTCATATTCTCTACATTCGATACATCCCACCTCGACAAAGCAGAAATATCCGTTATGTAATTATAGTCTTGATAATCACTATCCCAGAATAAATCATGCATATTTGTGACATTAGAAACGTCCCATTTTTCTAAACCATTTAGGCTACGCGCTTTAGAATACTTAAATAGATTCCCCATCGACGTCATTCTGGATGTATTAATATCTCTAAATCCTTCATAATCGTCGATGTAAACAAAATAATTGTTAGCAAAGCCTTCATCATTATTACCAATCATATAAACATCATCCGCATCGGAGTACCAATAAGCTGTGCTATTCGCAACATCGAGCCATAAGTATACTGGCGTATTAGAATCATTATCAATTTGAATATAATAATCACTCTCCGGTTCCGCTAAATTAGCTTTTTGGCTCGCCCTCTTGAAGGACCAAGGAGAAATATTTTCGGCCGGACGAAGATCTAAAATTTTCTCGCTGATCGACTTTATACTCACCGTCGCGTATTTATGCCACTCTGTAGCGGCCTTATCCGCCTGAATCGTCTGAACTTTCGCCGTTAACTTATAATCTGCATCCGCATATCGCTTATCGACATTCAAATCCGCATCACAGTTCAAAGTCACACCCGAAATCACCGACGTGCTTGTCGCTCCCGGAGCCAAAGTCTGACTATAATAGTAAGTGCCATCCAGCGTCCAACCAGAATTGTCCGTCAGATTGATCAGCGCCATCTTTTCGCCGCTACCGTTCGAAACAAGCGGCAAACCAACACCGTCTTTTGATGTCCATTCCTCTTCTAATTTCACGCGCGCAACTATATCGACGTCCGTATTATTTTTAACCCGTATCTCTTTATCAACCGTCTGACAAGTTATCCAATTCTGCGGGCTATCAAAAGTCTCAATAAAATCCGTGCTATAATCCGCAATCCCAAAAACGTTTTCAAACGCCGATCGATCACGGTTATACGCCACCGTTACAACAATCACCCCCGCCAACATTAAGCTAAGTCCGCCAATTGCAAGTAAATTCTTTTTTCGAATCTTCATTATTTACACTATACCATATCTTGCTTATGCTATAATTAATTTATGGATAACAAAGCCTACTTAGATCAGATTGCCGTCAAAGGCAAAGTTAAATCTGGACCAATTCTTACGCCAATGTTAATTAAGCTTATCGCCGCCGGCGTAATTGCTCTGATAACTATGATCATTGTTGGCAATGTCATTAGCGGCAGCAATGAAAAAGTCACTCAGACTTACGAACGTGCCTATCTCCGCATTACGAACCTCGCAAACGAAGAAGGTCCACTCTCTACCTACGTCGAGAAAATTAAAGATTCCGACCTCCGCGCCTACGCGCTCACCCTACTCTCGACTCTAAAATCTACTAGCAACACCGTCAGTAGTCTTTCTGGCAACATCGGAATCAAGACCGACAAAATTTCCAAGACCGTCCAGAGCGAGGAAGATGCAAATACTTCCGACCTATCCTCCTCTTTCGAAGATGCAGTCTTGACTGGCACGCTCGATAATGTCTATGCCTTGAAAGCCTACTATCAGGTCACCACGCTCATTGCTATTGAAGCTGAAGCTCGCGCCAAGACACCAAATGTTCAATTTGCCGAAACCCTCGACCAGTCGACCGACGGTCTCCTCATTCTTCAGGAAAACTTCAAAAAATACAACCAAGACCATTAAAAAATATCCCCGCGAAGGGGATATTTTTTATTCCACCGATTCTTCTGGTGCCGACACTTCATATGCGTGTCGAACCAAATCAAATATCTCATCATCGCTTAGCTGCCCAGTACAGACAACTTCAATGCCATTGCGCCCGAGCGCCCGACTTTCCATCACGCTCTCATAGCGCTCCTGCAAAGTCTGTCCAAGCTTACGATCGCAACGCAACTCAATCCTTAGCGGCGTCTTCCCTTCTTCAACGCAGAGAAATATCTTTTCCCCGCGCGAGAAAATTCGCCAACCTTTTTCACTGCGCTCCGAAACGTCCGCAAACTGCGCCAAATGCTCTACGACAGCTTCTTCAGATACCATTTCAATTCCTCAATGCTACCGCGAATATCATCGAGCGCGCGATGATTCTCAGGCTTCAAGAACTTCTGCCCTAACGCATTTTCAAAATATACTTTCCATGCCGATACATCGAGTTGACGATAATGCAAACGCTCATTCAATTTCGGCCACTCGCGCTCGATAAATTTCTGATCCTGATGAATCGAATTTCCAGCCAGATACACAACCGCATCGCCGCAGTGCTCTTTCACAAAATCGAGCAACTCCGCTTCGATTGTCGCCGCTGGCTTTCCGGAAGCATTCTGAGCCACCAAACCATCGTACGATGCCTTGTTTTTCTCCCAAAATTCACCGACCATTCGCTCGGCAATAATCTTATCCGAAACCTTCACAACGCCAGTATAAGTCGCGACTTCTTCGAGATCCCAACCCGTAATAATCGCTGCAACCTCAAGAATTCTATCGTGTACCGGAGACAACCCCGTCATTTCGAGGTCAACCCAGAGCAACATCGATTTTTCTTTTTTGCTAGCCATTATTTCTTAATGTCGAGCTTTAAGAGCTTAATTACGAGATAAACAACAAGTGCTAAGACCAAGAAGTTAATAAGATCATTAATGAACGCACCGTAAGCTAAAACTGCATGTTCCCCAGCTGGTGTCGTGCCTAAATCTACTGACAAACCACGGATACCATCTGCACTGCCAAGCAAGAAGCCTAGTGGCGGCATAATCACATTGTTAATCAAAGAGTTAACAAGCGCGCTAGCCGCGGTACCTAAAATCAAACCTACTGCGAGACCAATCACGTTTTGTTCACGAATAAACTTCATAAAACCGCTACCGCCACCCTTGAACTTCTCAAGTGCTGCCTTGTTGAATTCTTTTGCTTTAGCCTTTGCATCTTTAGCATCAGCCTTCGCTTTCGTAGTTTTCGCTTTTTCTACCATATTCTTCCCTTTTTTTAACTTAATTTTACTATAGCAAACATTGACAAATTTAGCAATCTGTGCTATAATTTACAAGATACCTGTCATCACAGGACTTTTGTCCTTTTCAAAATGCCATTACCAAAGGAGGTGGTAGTTATGGCAAATATTATAGAATTCCCCAAAGATGTCAATGGCTTCACCTTTGAGAGGGCGGCTGGATACAACATAGTCCCCGGTAACATCATAGGCGACTATTTTACCCACGCACGCGGCTCGGGGACAGACCTTTTCGTTGTCCGCATTTACAGCGAGACTGGCACGATGAAGGAAATCTGTCGCGGCTACGTGCCAACCGGTGAAGTGACAAATGCAATCGCACTACGCCAGAAGCAGATTGAGCTTGGTATCGCAATGGACCAGGCCTTTGAAGATGCAGAAAGCGTGCTGTGCGTTAAACCGAACGGAATCTACCAAAAGCATACCGATGAAGGATACGACGTTCTATTCGTAAACAGTGACAACGGATTCTTCTCTTGCGGCTGGTACGATAATGCCGGAACAGCTCGCAAAGGCTTGAAGATGGCGGCATTTATGGTCTATGTCTACGGATTCATCAACTCCGAAGACAAGCGCCTCTGGGAGACGGCCTACAAGTTCTTACCTTATGACACGGAACTAGGCCGCGCAGACGTCGCAGACGAGATCATTATCGAAGGTCTACGCGCACTAATAATAGATAACTAAGGAGGTGAATTTCTATAACAAAATAACCCCAGCGTCGAATGATGCTGGGGTATTTTTCTGCTTGAACATTTACGGGCTTTCGCCCGAAGGAGGCTTAAAGCCCCCTAAACCGGAACAGCTGACGAGCTACTGGTTAATCGCCTTGCGACGAACAGAAATAAACTCCTGCACGCCCTTGAGCTTGCCCAGATAGCCGAAACGCTCGCAAGCGCTATCAAGTTCATCGTCGGTATGAGCCGCACGAATCCCCTCGATCATCATGGTGAAACTCTCGTTGAGCGCTTCGCGCGCGCGAGCTTCCAGCCCAAGATCGGCAAGAGCCGCAAATTCGTCAGCAAGCTGACCAATCGCCTTGCTCTCGAGATCAGGATAGTCGAATAATCCTTCGTCAGGATCCTCTGCTGAGGTGTCGACTACGCGATAGCCATTCGCTGGCATACCGATCTTGTTAGCTACTGTCATCTGGTTTCTTACGTCTCTGTCTACATAATTCTTCATACGCGTTTTTCTCCTCTTTCTTTTTTCTAATTCCCTGCACTCCCTAGTGGAGCGCATTCTCTACAAGATCCGCTAGTCCGAAAATCGTAAACAAGCACCTTCGGATTAGTTTCCGCTCCCCCTTGCCGAAACTAACCCGAAAGTCAGAAACAGATGAATGTTCAAACAAAATATCAATGTACCTTAGCAAATAACTAATACCTTCTAATTATAGCACAGAAGCCCAAAAAAGTCAATATGTAACTACATCTTTTCAGGGATTTCCACCCCTAGTAGATCAAGCCCGCGCTCAAGCACCGCTGCCGCTTTCTCAACCAGCCACAAACGCGCCGCACGCACCGAATCTTCAGCAGTCGAAATCGGCGCATTCTCATAGTAGCGATTCATTTCCTGCGCCAACTCGAAACAATAGCCCGCAATACGATGCGCCTCTAAGTTATCCGCCACACCGGCTACTAATGCTGGGAAATCTAGCAATTTTTGCAAAACTGCTTTCTCTGCCGCAAAATCATAATCGCCAAATTCCGCCCCTGCAAAATCCGCATTCTTCTCTAGAATTCTGCGCATTCTTACACAGGCATACTGGCAAAACGGCCCAGACTGACCGGTCAACGCAAAAATCTTTGCCGGATCGTACAAAATCCCTGTTTTTCTGTCACCAATAAAGTCCGAATACTTAATCGCGCCCGTCGAAATCTTGCGCACATCCTCATCCGACAACTCGGCATCCGAGAAATTCTCGCGCACACGCTTCTCCGCATCATCGAGCATCGCCTCCAAGAGCACCACGCCCTTCCGCGAAGACATTTTTTCACGCTTGCCATCTGGCCCAACCTGATCAATCGTGCCAAACCACACATGCTGCAATTCAGCCTTCCAGCCCAACTTCTTCGCTACCGCAAACAACTGCTCAAAGTAAAACTTCTGCTCTGCCCCAACCGCATATACCAGGCGATCCGCCTTCCATTCATGCAAACGATAATCCAAACAGCCTAAATCCGTCGTCGCATATAATGCCGCGCCGTTGCTTTTGAGCATCAACATCGGCACTTCAATCCCAAACTCATCAAGCGGGCAAATCACCGATCCGTCCGGATTTTTTACGAACACACCTTCATTAAGATACTTCTGTACCAAAGCCTTGCCACGCTCAACGAAGAAACTCTCGCCGAGTTCATAGTCCGTCGACAAATTCATTCGTTTCATCACACTATGAATATGGTCAAGCGAAATCTTATTAAAGCGCTCAGATAGTTCAACCGCCTCCGCTTCGCCAGCCTCAAGTCGCAAAAGCCAATCTTGCGCTGCATCCGCCAACTCATGCTTCCCGGCCGCTTCTTCCGCCTTCATGTCGGTTTTCATCTTGATATAAATCTCGCCTAGATCATAAATCGTCACCGTATCAATATCTAGTCCGGAAAGTTTAAAACCAGTCGCCCAAATTCCAAACGGCGTCCCGGCATCGCCAAGATGATTATCAGTAATTACTTTCCAGCCATTTGCCTCAAGAATGCGCTTCGCTGCCCAACCCTGCGTGCCAGGACGCAAGTGGCCAACCGAATACGGCTTCGCCATATTCGTGCTCGGAAATTCCGACACCGCAATCCGCCCCGCGCCGGAATCGTTATAGCCATAATCCTCGTTCCAGGCCTCCTTTAACTGACCAAACAATGCCTGTCCGGAAACCGTAATATTGATAAAGCCTGGCCCCGCCACCGCATAGCTGTATTCACTCGGCAATTCCGCAATTATTTCAGCAGCAATCTCGCGTGGCGCCTTCCCCGCCGCCTTCGCTAAGCGCATCGCGACATTACAAGAATAATCGCCATCAATATCTGCCGGCACCGCAGAAAATTCTACTGGCACTTCCACGCCATAAAGCCGTTTTACAATCTCAATAATCTTTGTTTTCAAACTATCCATATTACCCCTATTATACTACACCAAAAAGCACCCCACGGCGGGGGTGCTCTAAAATTATTCTTTTATAACCCAAGGGTTTTCGGCCGAACCATCACCTTTTTCTAAGTAAGTCTCATATTTTAGTGAAACAACCGGCCTATATTTTCCATTAGATTGGTTACTCATCATAGTACTTCCACCAAAAGAATGTATAGCTCCACCTAAAGAATGCCCACCAGTCCCGCCAGAAGATCCGTCATACCAATTAGGAGTCATAGTATATGAATACATATCCCAGCCCACAGAATAGTATGTATACTCATCACGCGTCAACAACCCAATCGGATATCGCAATTTACCATTTCCGCCACTATTTGTACTTACCGTGAAAGAATCGCGTACTGTCGGACAAACATCTAACATTGGGCGAACATCAGCTATGGTCTGATGTGATTCTGGGGTGACACGAACTCTGCTGCTAAACAAACTTCCGTACGTAACGCCTGAATTGTCAGAATACATAGGACCAGTCGCAAACGTTCTGTCATTACAGAATATCGCATCCTCAAGCATATTTCTCTTTCTTAATAAATTGTTTTCAAACCACTGCTCAAGAATTTTCTTCGCATTTGAGTCGTTTACATTCTCAAAAGCTGCCGCCGCATAACTATCTTTCGTGTGACCATTTTCCAAGACAATATAATACATATTTCCAAAAGTTGCAGTATGCGCCGAAGAGCTACCCGATTTATCAACCATCATTGCTACTTCTGAACAAGAAGTAGCGCTTCTATCGTCAGGACAGAAGTAATGATGATCATTCTCAACAATACTATCCTCACCAGAAATATCAGCCAATGTATATGTCCCGCTTAAATTGTACTTCTCGCCATCCCATGTCGCAGAGTTAGCGACAACATCACCTACATGGTATTCGCTATAGTATACCCAAGGTTCTTTATTGCCATACATATAGCCTACACCGCGCAAGCCGCCCGAATGGTATTTCGAACTTTCATCATAACTTACCGCATAATTATTATATGAATCCCAGTTGCTACCAACATAATCAGTTGGATTGAATAATCCTGTCGAAATTGAACCATTAGAAGTTGAGCATGAAGAACCATTATACGTCCCAGAGTAAATTATCTTTGATCCTCCAGTATGGGTAGTATGCAAGAATTGCCAACAATAACCTGCAAAGGCAACGTAATTCTTAAAGGAATATTGACCAACATTGAATGTATAGAATATCTTCTTATCACCAAGAGTCGATGATTCCGGATATTCGCGAATCATCATCTCTGAGCCAACATTAGTGCCTTCCCAAACACCTTTGCTTAAACTTGCAAGCGTATGATAGAAATAACTTGGTTCAGCCTCTTTAGTCCATCCGGCCACATTCTGATATCCATCCTGTAGGTATTGAACTGTTATATATAGATGGAAAGTCGCATCTTCATACTGGTTATTATTTTTCGTACAACTCTTCGTATTTCCAACAATAGTACAATTATCATTTACACCGCCAAAATCATTCTTACAATTTAGCGTGACAGATTCAAACATCGAATTCGATTCCTGACCCGGAGCCAACGAATATTTATAGTAATAATACCCATCGCCACCATCTTCCCAATCTGCCTGGTTTTGCAGATTCACAACAGCTATCGGATCGCTATCGCCGTCAAGCAGTGGCAACTCGGTCTGATGGTCTGTACTCGTACTACCCGTCGCCTTCCAATACTCTTCATATTTCAAACGAACAGCAACCGGAACATTTCCGGTATTCTTAGCAACTACAGTCTTCGGGGTAACATCGCACGTTTTCCAATCCGTCGGCGAGTCAAAGGTTTCTATCGTTTCATTCTGCCAATAGCCTAGATTAAACAGATTATTAAACGCGCCACGCGAAGTATGATACGCAATTGTTCCGCCGATTGCTACTACTGCAACAATCGCCAACGCGAAGAGAGCTTTTTTCTGTCGAATAGTTTTAGTCTTTTTCATTTTCATCTCCTATTCCCCTCTCCTATCTGCTGTATACCAGCTCGGATATTTCGACTCGTCAGTAATCTGCGTATTCTTAAACATATTCGTCAAATCTGCATCTTCTGAAACCGCCCAATCATTCAGACAACTCGCGTCAGTAATTCCAGACCCTTCAAACATACTGGTAAAATCAGTGCCGTTCGATACATTCCAGCCAGCCAAATCGCAGATGTCCGTTAAACTAGTCGTTCCATAAAAAGCACTATTAAAGTTCGTTACTGACGACACATTCCATTTTGCGGCCGCAGAAATATCTTCCATCTTTCCAAGTCCGTTAAGCATATTTCCGAGATTCGTTGCTCCAGCGCCAACAAACTTTTCTGCTCCTTCCAGGCTTTTTAGGTTCGTCATGCCACCAAATGTATAGTTCCAGTTCTGTGCATCGGTCATATCCCAATGCTTGAAATACTTCAAACTCGTTATATTTGTATTGCCAGATAAACCACCAGCTAGCGAAACATTTTTCGACACTTTCCAGTTTCGCGCAACAACCATTTGCTCGTCTGTGAAATAACTATTGAAAGCGCCGCCCCAATTAGTCACGTTTCTCAAATCCCAATGCGCTAACGGAGACATGTCATCAGCCATATACGGCCCGAACCAACCACCAATACTAGACAAAAATTTCGTATCAAGATACCTCAATCCAGAAACATCGGTCGCTTTTTTATTAAATAGCGCCCCCATAAACATACCGCCGATATTATCACTGCTCTGCATAGTCATCGCATCAGCTGCCGAGTATAAATATATCGTCTCCTCTTCCCCGACATACCAAGCATAAACCGGAGTACTCGAATAGGTAGCAACATTTGTTGCGCTCACAGTAGGCATCACTTGGCTACGTTTTACTGCCGCAATCGCCCCACCAGAAGCAAGATTACGCATCTTTGTTAGGAAGCCCGTATCAAGCGTCGCAAAAGTAGTTGGCTCTACCCAACCATCGAAGGCTTCCGACCAATCGACGTCGGCGTCTTTCTGCAATAATTGTGCCGTCACGACCAAATGATAAGATGCCCCATTATACTCATCTACCGTCGAAGCTATGACGTCACCGTTACCATCTATCATCTGGTTTTCACCGAAATCGGCCGCGCAGTTAAAGCTAACCGAACTCAGAAAATCAACATTCTGCCCCGCCGCAAGCGGACCATCGAGATAATAATAGCCGTCACGCAATGTCCAACGACTATTCGCAAGCGTATAGCTCGCAAGCTGCACGCCATCTTTTATGAGTTCAAGTTGATCGCCGTCCTTAGAAATCCATTGCTCATTTACTCCAATGCGCACCTCCGCATCTATCGTACCGGTGTTTTTGATGGTTACTGTTTTTTGTGTTTGGTCGCATGGCTTCCAATCGTCAGGACTATCAAATGTCTCCTGAACCTCAGTTTTAAATTCACCTAAGGTAAAGTTATTCGCAAACGGAAATAGCGTGCGGTTCGCCGCAATTACACCGCCAATCGCTGCCACCAAAACCAAAGCGCCAATCGCAAAAATGGCTTTTTTGTTCTTTATCTCTTTTTTCTTAACCATAAAACACCAATATTAAACTTATTTTAATTATAAACATAAGCACTTAAAACTGCAACAAAAAATCCCCGATTTTACAGGGGATTTTTTATTTATTTGCTCGCAGCTTTAATTAGACCGTCAAATAATGGATGCGCTCGATAAGGACGTGAACGAAATTCTGGATGAGCTTGTGTCGCGACGAAATAATCGCAATCTGGCGCTTCTACGAATTCAACCAATTTTCCATCTGGCGAAGTTCCAGCCACAACCAAACCGCCCGCATTAATCTCTTTTAGGAATTTCTGATTTACCTCATAACGATGGCGATGACGTTCGACAACCTTTTCGCTACCATACAGGCCAGCAATCTTAGACCCTTTCATGAGTTTTGCAGGATAATTACCAAGGCGCATCGTACCGCCCGTGCTTTCCTTGCCCTTTTGGTCTTCCATAATATAAACCACATTCTTGCCCTTTGGCGCATCAAGCTCCTCTGAATTTGCGCCCTTCAAGCCACCAAGACGCGCCGCTGCAATTACGGCCGTTTGTAAGCCAAGACAAATACCAAGATATGGCTTGTTATTTTTTAGACAGTATTCTGCTGCCGAAATCTTACCTTCAACGCCCCGCGAGCCAAAACCACCAGGAACCAAGATGCCATCTACTTGCTCGAAATCACGCACCGTGGCTTCCTCGGCGTTTACCCAAACCGTTTCCAATCCGACTCCATTCTTCCATGCTGCTGCCTTCAAAGCCTCTGTTACCGACAAATATGTATCCGTATTGTCAATATATTTTGCAACAAGACCAATCTTCACCGTCTTCTTCGGATTCGATTCAATTTTCCTAACTAGGTTTTCCCATTCTGACATATCTGGGTCACCATGATCAATGAAGCGCTCAAGTGGCGCCAACACACCGCCCTTTACTGCATTTAAAGGAACTTCATAGACAGATTTAGCATCCGGCATCAAAACCACTGCATCTTCTGGCACCGCGCAGAAAGTCGCAAGTTTCTTCGCTATATGCGGCGCCTTAATTACGCGGTCAACATCCATACGCGCCACAACCATATCTGGAATAATCCCGTATTCGCGCAAATCACGAAGCGAATTTTGTGCCGGCTTCGTCTTGAACTCTTCCGAAGTCGAAAGCCAAGGCACATAGCAAACATGGACATAGAGACAATTTTCACGGCCAACCTTTGACGCAAACTCACGGATCGCCTCGATGAAGTGCTGCCCTTCCATATCACCAACCGTTCCACCAATCTCAACAATATGAACGTCAGACTTGAAATGTTTTGCATTCTCAATGAAAGTCTGCTGCACCATACCCGTCACATGCGGTACAAGCTGAACGGTTTTTCCGCCAAACTCACCAGATCGTTCCGCGTCAATCACACGCTTATATAGTTTGCCTGAAGTCCAAATCGAATCTCCCGTCATTTCCTCATCTAGGAAACGCTCGTAGTGCCCGAGATCCAAATCGGTCTCCGCCCCATCTTGCGTCACGAAGCATTCGCCATGCTCACGCGGGTTTAACAAACCTGCGTCCACATTGAGATATGGGTCACATTTTTGCATTGAGACTTTTAGCCCCTTTGCCTTTAAAATGGAGCCAATACTAGCTGCCATGATACCTTTGCCGACACCCGAGATAACGCCGCCGGTCACAAAAATAAATTTGGTTTTTGTTTTCATTTTGGGCACACCTCCTTATTTAGCCCACCATTAATACACACCTTTAGCATAAGCTAATAATATCTATCTGACAAGTCTCGAAAATCTCTAAAAATATGCCATAACTGTTATAATAAAATAGATGAAAAGCTTCTATCATATCCGTTATCGCTTTTATAAACCAAACCAAAAAGAACATACAATTTTTGCTATCAGCGATGTTCATTTCTCCGAAAAAACCGCCGAAAGCCTCGAGCGCCTCGCTAAAAAAGCCGAACAACTTCAACCACAATTAATCACGATTTCCGGCGACCTCGTCGATTCGCTTAGCTCAATCGACTCTTCACACGAAGCAAAACGCCTCGAAGCCTGGCTAAAGCGCCTCGGAAAAGTTGCTCCAGTAGTAATCTGCCTCGGCAATCATGATTTTTACCGCAAAGCTGATAATTTTCATTCTGCCCTCAGCAAGGATCGTGGCTACTATATTGATAGTCCAGACCCTCTTATCAAACTCGTGAATAGTATCGAAAACGTTCATCTCCTAAACGACGAGTCGTACGAAGATCACGATTTTTATGTTTACTGTCTTACACTTCCTCCAGATTATTACAGCTACGACGAAAAAGTCAGTCCTATTGATGAAGACGCAAATATCCTTATCAATAAACTGGATTCCGCCTCAAAAAAGCTCGCCAAACTCCCAAAGCACAAAACGAAAATCGCCCTCATCCACTCCCCTGCCCACCTAACCGACGAGCGAGCAAAACAGGTCCTCGATCAATTCGATTTCGTCCTTGCCGGCCACATGCACAACGGCATCGTTCCGCCACTTCTCAACGAAATCTGGCGCGGCCACCGCGGCATTATTACTCCAGGCAAACGCGTCTTCCAAGATTACAACACTCGCATCGACCTCTATGGCAAAAACCTCATCGTCCTCGGTGCAGTCACTACTATCCAGGCCGGCGCCAAGCCTTTCTCTTGGCTAAATCACGCCTATCCAGTCAATATCGCTACAATCGAAACCAGCCACAACGAAGTATATGCCCGTAAACCCGACATTTACAAAAAATATGTAAAATGGAGCAGCAATGAAGAAAAATAAACCCTACAACTACCTCACTGTCGCAAGCATCCTCTCAGCACTATCAGTCATTTTCATGCACAATAGCTCTTTCTACTCATACGCACCGAATATCCGCTGGTATGCAAACGTGATCATTCAGTCTATTTGCTGCTTTGCCGTACCAGTCTTTTTCATGATTTCTGGTGCCACTCTTATTGACTACCGCGACCGCTATGACACAAAAACTTTTCTTAAAAAACGTCTCAAGAAGACTCTTATTCCCTTTATTTTCTGGAGTATTCTCGGGATTTTTATCCATCTCCTTTACCTCAAAGACCTCCCGGACGAAAACTACACTCCGCACAATCTCATCCAAGGCGTCTTTTCCGCCACATTTGTTCCATTCTTTTGGTTTTTCGCTCATCTTTTCGCGCTTTATCTCGCAATCCCCGTTATTAGTTGCATAAACAAAAACAAACGCAAAGCCATTTTTCGCTATTGCATATTTTTCACCCTCATCCTAAATTACCTCGTCCCGATTATTACCAGGTACAATCTTCCGACCATAACATTCAATTTCGCACTTACAGCAGAATCGGCTATCTATTTCGCGCTCGTCGGCTACTATATCCATAATTACGACATAAAAAAGCGCAATCGCATCATCATTTATATCTCTGGCTTGATCGCGCTTCTCGTAACAATTCTGGGGACCTTCTTCTTCAGCCATCGCGCAAATTCACTCGTTGCTTTCCTTTCTGATTCCGTTGGCGACATTACTTATGCTATCTTTGCGCCTGCCGTTTTTCTCTTCATTAAAAACTTCTTTGCTAAGCATCAACCGTCAGCTAAATCGAAATTCGCAAAAATTACCACATTCTTCAGTAGCTACACTTTCGCCAGCTATCTGACGCACTACTTCCCGATTGCTTTATTATCTATCCCTCTCGGCAATTCTCACACACAATGGTATTACCTCCCCATCGCTATTCCAGCCTGCATCGTCTTTGCCATAGTCACCAAGACAATTTTCTCGAAAATCCCTCTCCTCCGCCACGTCATCCCCGACTAAAAAATCAAAAAACGAGTTGCGACATGCGCGTAACTCGTTTTTCGTAATCAGTTCTTTTTGTCGGACTTTTTCTTTCAAAGAAAAAGGTCCGCTCTCTGGTAGGTCCGGCTGGAATCGAACCAGCATTGTATCCTTAGAGGGGATATGTCCTATCCGTTGAACGACGGACCCATACCAATAATTATATCATCTTTATAACTATAACTACCTACAGTCAGAGTTTACGTATCTCTGATAACTCTGTGCATCGCTTTTCTTCATTCCGCCCGGCCAATAAGTAATCTTTGTTGCATCTCCGCCAATTACTTTCTTATAAATACAAAGCGCCGCAAGATATGCCCCCCTATCGGACGCATGGTTTTTGTCTACGCCACTTGAGGTCTTATTATATAAATCGATGCTTTTATTCTTATAAAACGCCCGGCCATCTTTAATTAAAGTAGCACCTATATATGAAGCCACAGACGCAGCATTACTATTCATTACAGATTGGTCGTCATTTGTATTTAGATGATCGTAAGTTGCCCATGCCTGACGCACGTACAATTTAATATTTGAATTTTTACTAACCAATACATCCTTGACTGCTTTTGCGCCAGCCTTAAAAGCATTCAAATCTTTAATCGTCGAAGTCTGCTCCTGAATTATTCCCGTGTCATATACTTGCGCGATAGTATTCTTGCACTTTTTACCAGCATAAGTACATTCATTCCCGACCTTATAACTTAAGGTTGTTCCGCCCGGAGAAACCGCTGTAATACTAATCGGCAAACCGCGATTCTTAAAGATATTATCTAGCTGATTCCTGACAGACGGCTCAGGATTTCGATGCGTCTTACTATTACCGACCATTATCAGCTTGTGATTACGCACCGTAATTGTCGTCGTGTCTTTCTTGCCTGTTGCTCTATTTTCAGCGGTTATCGTTACGGTACCCGCCTTATTCTTAAATGTAATTTTACCCTTATCGACCGAAGCGATACTATTATCCGAGCTAGACCACGTCAAGCCTTTGTTTGTTGCATTACTCGGAACGATTTTCGCTGAAACCGTCAAAATCTTCTCTCCTCCAGTCTTATCTAGCACCATTTCCTTTTTATCATTTGAAATAGTTACGCTCTGTACTGGGTTTGAATTATTCGAAGCATTTCCGTTACTATTTCCTCCATTATCCTTGCCGCCATTATTTCCGCCGCCATTATCGCCGCCACCATTGCCATCATCAACTGGCGTGTCGTTCGGATCGTTAATATCTTCGTCCGGACTTACTGCACCGCCATCATCAGAACCATCGCCACCAGTCGTTATATTTATATTTCCTTGTTCCAAATCGCTCGAAGTACGCGGAATAACCAAATTTGCCAAGGCATACACTAAGACCCATGCAACGACGCCAATTACAATATTCGCCATGCGCCTTTTTGCCTTCACGACCGCCACCTCATCGTCACGCGCCGACATCCACATCACGCCACAAACGATTAGGCCAATCGTGCCAGCCACAACAGCACCGCCAGTAAGTATCGTCAATATAAAGTTAACGACATTGCTTATACCCGTGGCATCCTTATTACTGCACCAATTACCAGGCAATATCGACGTACAGGCGCCTTCCTCCACCGATTCTAGCGGAATTACTTCATCCAGCGGCGAAGTACTTGAACCAGAATTTTCTACGTCTGCCGTCGTCTTGATGCTCGCGTCATAATCTTTTTTATCAAGCGCCTTGCCGGCACCACCATCATCATCGTTTGCTTCGTCCGGCGACGGATCGCTATGCCAATCGTTATAAGGAATCTTGAAAAATGCCGCTCCGTTATTAAAGCTCGCTAGATTATAAAACAAATATAGGTTCAGATCATCATCAAACGAAACATCTTCAAGCTCACCCTTTAAAGAAAGGCCGCCCGCCGACGCCGTAGTGCCAATATAGAGCGATTTCTCAAAAGCCATATTGCCCGAATTGTAAAGCGCAACACCATTCGAATTTCTTGCGTAATAAGATACCTGACCACCCCAATAATCATCAGCCGCATCCCAGCCGGCCACCGCCGTCCAACTATCCTGCGACGCTCGACCTTGAACCGTTAATCTCCTATCGAGCGCTGATCCGCCTGGAGCACCAACGATACAATTCACTTTTTTGAAGTTACTCGTGCTATAGCAATCCCCACCATCACCAACTTTAACTTGTCCTGCGCCCCACTTGTAATAAATTGAATTTGGATGACCAAAATTCCCCGCTATTGACTTTACGATCTTTCCATCCGTCCGATTCGCAAAATATAAATAACTCTCCTGTGACGAATCAGCTCGCCCTACTAAAAATACATATTTGTCTTCCGTTACAACGCCGACCTGGCCATAGTAGTAATCTCCGCCTTGATCTTTCTTGAGAGGTATTGCACTCGTCCCCTCACCGAACGAATCATCATTTGACTTGAATTGCGCCAATAGTTTTATCGAGCTTTTATTCGACTTATTCGTAAATTTCTTCACTTTCCAAGCCGCATCAGCCGTCCAGTCATAATACTGAGGTATATTTCCTACCGGATACTGTGCAAAAGCCATCTGACCGCCAACCAAGACAAAAACAATAGCCATTAGGACACCGAAAATGCCCCGCACTCTCGTCTTGGTACGACCACTCATATCATTATTTTAGCATAAACGTTATTATTCGTATCTATCAGATGTTATAATAATAGAGTTAATAACTAAAGGAGTATTCCATGAAATTATCCGAAGAGCTCCAGTGGCGCGGCTTTGTCGCCGAACATACGCTGGACCAGATATCAGACCTAGACAAAGCTCCGCGTAATTTTTATTGGGGCACCGACCCTAGTGCCGATTCTCTTCATATCGGCCACCTCGCTGCTCTTATGATGTGCGCCTGCTTCGTTCGCCACGGTTATACTCCTTACTATCTTGTTGGCGGCGCAACTGGCCAGATTGGTGACCCGAAGGAAACCGCCGAACGCGATCTCAAGAGCCTCGACGAAATTGCCGCAAACAAGGCTGCCCTTGCTAAGCAAATCGTCCGCGTCACTCATTCTCCAGAAGACACCAAGGTTCTCGATAACCTCGATTGGTTTGGCGAAGTCAAATTCCTTCCCTTCCTTCGCGAGATTGGCAAAGCCTTCAGCATGACACAGCTTCTCGATCGTCAGTTTGTCCAAGCTCGCATCGGCGAAGGCGGTTCTGGCATTAGCTACGCCGAGTTTAGCTATACGCTTATTCAGGGCTATGATTTCCTTCACCTCTTCCGTGAGCATAATATCGACCTTCAGCTTTGCGGTGCCGATCAGTACGGCAACTGCACTAGCGGCATTCATCTTATCAAGCGCCTCGAAAACGCCAAGGCAGATGCCTACTCTTGCCCACTTATTATCGACAAAGTCACCGGTCGCAAATTCGGCAAGTCCGAAGGAAACGCTGTCTGGCTCGACAGCAACAAGACTAGCATCTTTGATTTCTATCAATTCTGGCTCAATCAAGCCGACGATACTCTCGAAGAATTCTTCAAGTATTACACTTTGATTACCCCAGAAGAACTCGACAAAATCCTCGCCAAACACCGCGAAAACCCAGGCGCCCGCTACGGCCAGCGCAAACTCGCCGCGATGGTTACCGAGATTGTCCATGGCGCCGACGCCGCTAAATCTGCCGAAAAAATCACCGCCATCCTCTTTGGCGACGGTAAACTATCCGACCTTAGCGCTGATGAACTCGATCTACTCGCTAAAAGCTTCCCTACCGCTAAAACCGGCGCTCAGCTCCTCGACATTCTCGTCGAAACTGGCCTCGCATCGAGCAAAGGCGAAGGCCGCAAACTCCTCGCCGGCAACGCAATCTCCATTAACGGCGAAAAAGTCACAGACGATCAAACCGTTTCCGAAACCGCCCTCATCAAGCGCGGCAAAAATAAATTCGCTCTCGTCCGATAATTTATCCCTGTTTTCAGAAAAAGCCTCCTCTGGAGGCTATTTTCTTGCTTTTTCTCAAGTTTTACCATATCGCTATTGACTTTTTTAGCAATCTGTGCTATAATGTAATCATGTTTGCTGAGAGGTGAACATCGGACCTTAACCGATCACTTTTTCCCTTTTATCCCCTTTTGTTCGTTTTGGGCGTCAGGCGTAGCAGCCCTCCTCTGCCACGTCTAACGCTCAAAATGAGCAAGACACTTATGGACACCCATATAAAAATACTAAGGAGGATAAAGAATATGGGAAGAAAATATATAAATGCTGACGGTAAAGTCGGCAAGAAGGATGCATCTGCAGCAATTTTCGACTATGACAGAAATAATGCGATTATTACTATTGAAAATATTTCTACACAGAGTCAGCGTAAGAAAATTCTGGCAGACGCAAAGAAGATACTTGAAGACAGAACTGGAGAAGCTTCAATGGCAAACCAGGCAAAGAAGTCACCAATCATCTTGGCGAAGGACGGAAAGATTCAGATCTTCCTGGCGGATGGCTGGCTTACTGAGCAGCAGAGCAAAGCACTTCAGGCGCTTCTGGTGAAAGCGATGGGCGAAAACATTCATTATGCTGTTAATAAAAATGGCAAAACAGTCAACAAGGACAAGGAAGCCGAGCCAAAGGCAGCACCAAAGCCTGCACCGGAGCCACAGCAGGATCCTCAGCCAGAGCCAGAGCCAGTTCCAGCACCGGAACCAGAACCTCAGCCAGCACCGGAGCCGCCTGCTCCAACTCCTGAGCCACCTGCACCGGAGCCACAGCAGGATCCTCAGTCGGAGCCACCCGCTCCAGAACCACAGCAGGATCCTCAGCCGGATCCAGAGCCTCAGGACAATAGAAAGTATCACGAGATACCTATTGACTATGAAGGAATCGAGGCAAAGATGATGGCCGCAGCTGGTCTTAAGTAAAGTGATCGGAAAATTTATAAAGCGCGCATCGAAAGGAGGCGCGCTTTTTCCATATCCTTTGTTATAATGAAGTTATGAAGAAAGTATTATCATTTGACATCGACCAAACATTAAACATCGCAAAAACTCCAATTCCAGATGAAATCGCCGAACTCCTCCGCGACCTCCTCGGCAAATACGAAATCGCTCCAATTAGTGGTCAGAAATTCGATCAATTTATTATTCAAATCGTCGATCGCCTCAAAGACGTCGGCACCACCCCAGAGCAACTCGAGCATCTCCATCTTTTTGTCGCTCAGGGTACTCAATATTACCGCTACGATGCCAAGAAAAAAGATTGGGAACAGGTCTACAACTTCCCTCTCACTGATAAACAAGTTAAAGAAATCACTATCGCCATCGAAAAAGCCGCCAACGAACTCGGCTATTGGGAAGCTGACAAGGTCGCGGAAGGCGATGAGATTATCGAAAACCGTCTCAGTCAAGTTACTTTCTCCGCTCTTGGCCAAAAAGCCGGCACTGAAGCCAAGTACGCTTGGGATCCAGACTGCAAGAAACGCGAAGCCATCGTCGCTCGCGCCAAAGAACTCGCGCCAGATTTCGAATACGAAATCGGCGGCACTACCAGCATCAACGCTTTCATCCCAGGCATGAACAAAGTCTTCGGCATGACTCATCTTCTCGAAGAGCTCAAGGTCAAAAAATCCGAAGTCCTCTATTTCGGCGATATGACTCAGCCAGGCGGCAACGATTACCCAGTCGTCCAAATGGGCATCGACACAATTACCGTCCGCTCGCACGAAGACACTGCTTATGCCCTTCGCGGCATTCTCGGCGTTTACTCCGACAAATAATCCCCATAAACATACCGTTTATGCTAAAATAGTCTTATGAAGAATCATCTTTTTGCTCGCATTATGCGCGCTAGCGGGAGACTTCTACTTTTCGTGGGCGCAGTATTTGGATTTGGCCTCACATTTTTGGCCGCCTATCAAGTAATTCACCGCCTCATCCACCCCGGCGAAACCTTTGCCCCTCTTCGTATTACTGAGACCGCCACAACCGGCGCCGCCGTTGAACAAGGCAACCCGTACATGACCATCGCCATTACTATCGGCAGCGTCATTCTTGCCCTCTTTCTTCTCGGTGTCATTGCGAGAATTTATAACCGCAGCATGCGCAATATCATCGCTAAACTCGCTCGTCTCTTTCATGCACAAATTTTCACCGTCGAGATCGTCAGCACCGGCATCGTCTGGACCATCTGCACCCTTCTCCTCGTCTTTACTATTCCGTTTCTCAGCATCATCACTATCTTTGCCTTCATTGTAAATGAACTTCTCTTCATCCTCGCATGGGGAGCCTACGGCCAGCCAAATTACAAAATCTAAAGAAAGGAAAACAAAATGGACGCTCCTCGTAAAAAGTACATCATCGGCAACTGGAAAATGAACTTCACTCCAGGCGAAGCAAGCTTGTATCTCAATAAACTCAGTACTCGTATCCAGCCAACTCGCAAAGTTCAAGTCGTTCTCGCTCCAAGCATTGTTTCTCTTCAATCACTTTCTCTTCAAGTCAATCGCCGCCAATTCAAACTCGCAACCCAAAATTTCTACTGGCGCGATTATGGCGCTTTCACTGGCGAAGTCGCCCTAACGCAACTTCGAGGTTTTGTTGATTATGCTATTATTGGTCACTCTGAGCGCCGTTAT
>JAFWLZ010000062.1 GCA_017510835.1 Candidatus Saccharimonadota bacterium | reverse complement strand
AAACCTCAGTGAAGTCGATCTGACGGCGAAGATTGATAAGGCGCTTGAAACGAGCTCTGAAGTTGAGATTCAGACCGTTGTTGATACGTCGAAATATTCCAAGCCGACCCGCTACTTTAGCTTTGCAAACTATACGATTCTTGCCTGCGTGATTACGATTATCTGCCTAATTATGTCGTCGTTCAATCGCCTCGAGATCCGTAAGCGCAATCTTGTGAGCAAGATAGAACTGAAGCGCATGAATATAATTCTCCTTCGTAACTGCTGTTTATATGCGGTTGCGGCTTGGGCCTTATATGTCCTACTAGGATTCGTCATATTAGGCTTTGATACGCTTTGGAACATGCATGGTTTACTTTATGCGGCAAATGCCCTAGTCTTTACGACCTGCGCAACAACGATTGCATATTTGATTAGCCGTGTGGTGTTTAGTAGTGGAGCGATTAACGGCATTATGAATGTCGTAGCGCTCGGTTCAAGCTTCCTCTGTGGTGCCTTTGTGCCGGCAGCATATTTGCCGGAGTCGGTACTTGCTTTCGCGCACATTCTACCGAGCTATTACTATATCGACGCGAATAATCGGATTATGGAGATTCAGAATTACGATTTTGAGACGATTTGGCCAATTATCTTAAATATGATTGTCGTGCTTGGCTTCAGTATTGCCTTTGTGATTGCGGCGAATATTATTTCGAAGAAAAAGCAGAAGATTGCTTAACCTTGACTTATAATCGCGCTTGTGCTATAATATATAGGTATCATTGAATAGTCAAAAAAATTTATAAGGGGGTGGCTTATGGATGGTTTGTTCAATTTTAGCTCATTTTGGCACGGACTTGCAGTTTGCGGAGTATTCTTATTAAACTTCTTGATTTATGAATTCGTATGCTTCGGCGTGTATATGATTATCTGTCTGATAATTACGAAGTATATAAAGAAGAAAGAAGTTGAGGAGAGAGTATTTACGACTGGCATAATGATTGCAATGGCGATATTTACGTCTTTAATTATTCTTTATGTCGGTGACGTGTATCGCCTAATTCCGTTGCCATAGTTCAAAAAAAGTCCCCCACTCGAATGAGCGGAGGACTTATTTTGTCTGGTTATTCGTAACGCAATGCGTCGATTGGATTCTTCTTCGATGCGCGGCGGGCTGGAAGCGTACCGGCGAGGAAGGCAATAAACATAATAATCAGAGCGATGGAAATCATTGTGACTGGTTCAAAGATTGCCAACTTAAAGGTTGGGAAATCTTTTGTGAAGGTCTGAGATGCAACATTATTTGCGAGCTGACCAACGACATATGAAACGGCGATACCGAGAGCGGAACCCCAGAAGCCGAGCATAATGGCTTCAGCGGAAAAGCTCAAGAATACTTTGCTATTACTCATGCCGAGTGCTTTATCGAGACCAATTTCGCGCGTGCGTTCCTGGACGGCCATAAAGAGTGTATTAATGATACCGATGGAGGCTGCTGCAAGTGCGATGCCGCCAAAGATATTGAATACCGTTAGGATTACGTCAAAGAAGGACTTAAACATGCCGACTTCGTCTTCGACTGAAACAGCCTTAAGGCCAATCTCTTCAAGTGCTTTTTTAACGTCGTCTTTTTTATCTGGGTCGACATCAGCGGTTGCTTGGTAGCTGCGGTTAGTCTCAGCCGGCATGCCTTTGTAATTGATTTCGTTGATTTTGTTCCAGAGCGCAAGGTTTGCACGGCTGCCACCCATCGAAAGGATGCCTGGGGCTTGAGTGCCCGATACTTTAGCTTCTATGACTGTCTGGCATTCGCTGCGCTTAATGGCGGTATAACATTTAAGATTGCTTGGAACAGCGATCTTGATTGTTTTCCCGACAATCTCTGATACGTCTTCGTAACCAAGTGCTTTTGCCAAGTCTTCATTAACAGCAATTTCGTAGTCAGCGTTCTCGTCAGTATTAGGCGTTGCGCCATTAGACATATCAAACGTAATACCCTCTACGACGAGATTGAGATTAATACGATAGCGCTTGTCGGTTTTATCGCTCGTTACGTAAT
Source organism: Candidatus Saccharimonadota bacterium (assembly GCA_017510835.1). Classification (GTDB taxonomy): domain Bacteria; phylum Patescibacteriota; class Saccharimonadia; order Saccharimonadales; family Saccharimonadaceae; genus UBA2834. The sequence continues at coordinate 4,800 of JAFWLZ010000062.1, read as the reverse complement.
CGGCGGTAGAATTTGGTAATACATTAAAGACTTTGACACCGTCGATTTTCTTCGCTTTTTCGATTTGCTCGTCTTTAATATAAGTTGAAGCATTAGTATTGTCTTTATCTTCGGTATATTCTTGTGGGCCGTTGCTGCCAAGCATATTCATGGCACTTTCGTACATTTCGGTCGGCATCATTTCGAGATAGCCGTCGCCGCCCATATTTGCAATCTGCTTGTCCATGAAGTCGTTTACGCCGGCGTTGATGGCCGAAGTAAGAATAATTGTGAAGCTACCGACAAAGATTGCGAGAATTGTCAGGAAGCTTCGGAGTTTGCTGCGCCAAAGGTTTGAATTGGCGTCGTGGATAAGGTCTAATACTTTCATTACTGTTCCTCCACGTCAATTTCTTTAGTATGATTTTTGTCACGCATGCCGTCAGAGTTGGCATCTTCGATGAAGCTAGGATCGTGCTTAGCGACACCTTTATCATCGGACACGACTCGGCCGTCAGCGATATGGATTTGGCGGCTACATTTTTCAGCAAGTTCATTATCGTGCGTAACAATAATGAGAGTGATTCCCTTGTCGCGGTTTAAGCTAAAGAGAAGTTCTTCGATTTTTGCGCCGGTTGCCGAATCGAGGTTGCCGGTAGGCTCGTCGGCAAAGATAACCTTTGGATTGTTGACGATAGCACGGGCGATACAGACACGCTGTTTCTGGCCGCCAGAAAGGTCATTCGCCTTGTTTCTTGCCTTGTCGGCGAGCTCGACGATTTCGAGCGCTTCCATTGCGCGGCGACGACGTTCTTTGCGACGGACGCCAGCAATTTTGAGCGGCAAAATAACGTTATTTAGTACGGTGTCGTTTGAGTTCATGAAGAAGCTCTGGAAGACGAAGCCGAACTCTTTGTTGCGGAGACGATTAAGCCTGCGCTGTTTGAGCTTGCTCGTAACTTTGCCGTTTAGTTTAATAGTGCCTTCAGTAGGCTGGTCGAGGAGCGCCAAAAGGTGCATGAGGGTAGATTTGCCAGAGCCGGATTTACCAATGATTGCGACAGATTCTCCGGTCTGTATCTCTAAATCAATGCCTTTCAGTGCCTCAAATTTTGAGTCGCGCTTTCCATAGACCTTTTTAAGGTCGCGCGTTGAAAGTAAAACATTTTTCATAACTCTTGCATTCTAACATGGTACAGCTTATTTGTACACCAACTAGACCTTACATTTTAACGAAACCAATCAAAATGAAAAGCCACATTTCGATTCGCTCGATAATTCGACTGGCGACATAAGCGATTGCGGCGCCGGCAGCGGCCGGTATGACAACACCGAAACCGAATACCGTTTGGCCAAATCCAAACTAAGACTGCATAAATGAGGCAGGCTGGGATATAGAAATAGCCAAATCCCGTGACGAATTTGATGCATAGAAAGGTGATAATGATTGTCTCTATAATCCAGAAGGTAACGGCGATTGGCGGCGTATTGTAATTTGGGAAAATCGCGGGCAGTAGTAGAAAATCGATGCAATATTTGCCGGCATAGATTGCGATTAACGTAAGGAAGCTGAGGGCTGTAAAACCGCGCACTTTTTCGGGCTTTTTATTTGGATTAAATTTCTTTGGCGCATATTTTGCGGGCGGCACGTATTTTTTGTCTGTATCTACCATTGACTTTATTATAGCGTATTTTTATGGTAGAATAATCTTTGTATTGGGTCGTCGCCAAGTGGTGAGGCAACGGGTTTTGGTCCCGTCATTCGCAGGTTCGATCCCTGCCGACCCAGCCAAGTTAATAGATAAGCCTATAGGGCTTATTTTTATGTCTTGGAGGCTCGCTTGTATTGACAAAATTGCATATCTGTGGTATAATGGTGGTATTATTGTACTTTAAGAACTAGGAAGGATTTGTTTGGACCCTTGAGGTCAAATTATACCAATCTCCAGGCTTAGCCTGTTCATATAGTCGATTATTGTTTTTTGTTTTTATTATCCATGGAGGGATGAGTAATGAAGGAAAGAAATATATTTAAACTGTATCAGGATATTTGCAAAAGTTGTGAAATCATGGACGTAGCTAAGTTCAAAGAGCCGGTTTCAGACCAGGACTACGCTTGTGTAATGCATGAGCTAAGAATGCGACTGGATTCAAAGCAGTACGATGTACTGGTTTACCGTTATGGGCTTAGTGAAGGCGATGATGCTTTCCATAGCCCGAAAGAGACTAGTGATAAGCTGGGCTTTAGAGTTGAAAGCGTAAGGCGGAAGGAAGAAAATGCGCTCAGAACGATGCGTAATTACAACCGACTACCTGCTATCTTCGGCTTCTTTGAGATGCCCGAAGATCCTGACGCGATCGAACATCTGCGACTTAGCGTGAGGGCGCGTGAGTGCCTGAGAAGATATGCTGGGGTCACTACGATTTCTGGTATAAAAAACTTCGACGGCGATTGGACTCGAATTCGCAATATGAATAGATCGACATTAGAGGAAATCGAATTAAAGATGAACCTCGCCGGCTATCCATTCAAAATCCATTCTTAGGAGCAAATAGTCCTCGGCAGCCAGCCGGGGCTTTTTGTTGCCTTATTTACATTTTTCCGGAGGCATTTTTGTGCCACTATGTCATGGGCGATAATGTAGAAACCTACGATTACGCCAAATGAATTATCAATTAATCATATTGACTTTTTGTGAAATATCGGTATAATTTTAACTTGTCGTCCATAAAAATATTGAAGGAGGGGATTAGATATGAGGATGCTCTTTAGAAGTTTTATAGGATTGGAAAAAGCTTCGTCGTTAGATTTTTACAAGAACGAAATCAAAGACGAGCAGGATTTTACGCTTGATGATTTGGGCAAGGAAATTGTCTATTCGGATTCAATAAGAATGAATTCACGTTGCTTGCTTGGCTGCGATCATTATCGCGAAAAGACTTTGTTCGCGGCAGATGGTTGGCGTTCGAGATTCGCAGAATGGGCCGAGTATATGCGTAGTTGCTCGGATATTGGGTGTATTACATTCTGCGACAAGGATTTCAAAAACAAATTTATCTTAACCGATAACGTCTTCATGAATGCCTATTCTGGTCTCGGCAACATTAGCTCGTTTTTCATTATATTCAATGCGCGACCTTCGAGGGCGATTGGGGGCGATCAAATTTTGACAGTGGGCTATGATAAATACTCGCTTGTGCGCGATAGTGATTCGATTATCGTTTGGAATTTGGATCATTTTGCCGACGTACACTTAGATGGCTACACCTTTTGGGGTATTCGCCATGGAACTGAGCATGGATATAGTCATACGGATGATGAATTGGTTGGAGTTCGTAGCGATGGACGAGAAGTATTTGCAATCCCATAGAAATAATGCCGGAGCATTTAGTCTCCGGCATTTTTCGTGTAAAATATAAGTATGAATGATGATGAAAAAGATTTGCAGCTTCTAAATGAAGAGCTTGCCGAGTCGGAAAACGACGGCGAGGAAATGCTCGCCTGCGGCAACTAGATTATTTCTTTTCGTCAATTACTTTGGCTTTGACGGTTTTCATGGATTGGTTTACCATGATGCCGCCCGCGGTGTCAGTTAGCGCAAAGATGATTAATAAGATTCCTAGTACTTGGAGAATTAGATCCGGAATGACGATTTTTCCTAGGATACAGAGCGCACCACAGGCTACGCCGATGACGGCAAGTCCGAGGGAATTTTTATAGTTCGGATTGACATTTTTTGTAGCTAGAACATCTTGTAAACGTAGGATGCTCTCGACGAGAATGAATACGCCGATAAAGACCGAAATTAATTCTTTCAGGAAACCGCTTTGCGTAATGAGAAATACGCCAGCAATCGCAAGTGCGATACCCGTAATAAGCTTCGCTTGGTCAGATACGGTGCGATTCTCTACTCTAAAATACGCAATAAGATTATAAGCTGCATAGACAAGGAAAGTGACACCGATGACGATTGAGATCATCGTAGTGACCTTGTCTGCCCAAATCAGAAGGCAGATGCCCAGGGCGAGCATAATAATATTAATGCTAATTGGTATGGCAAATTTGCGAACTTTTCTCGCTTCTTTTACCTCAATTTTATGAATTGCTTTATCTGTCATACTTTTATTTTACAACAATCAGGTTATAATTAGAAATGATGAAGAACAACTTGCCGAAATATACGCGCGGCGAAGAAGTATTCAATATGGTTTCGCATATCATTGGTGCGGCTTTTTCGATTCCGATCATAGTGTTGTGTATTATTCGCGGTGCAAACGAGTATGGCGCAGCAGGTGTTTTGACTGGTCTTGCGTTTTCGGTATCAATGCTATTATTGTTTACGATTTCGGCCGTTTATCATGGTCTAAAACCAAATGTGCGCGCGAAGAAAGTAATGCAGGTGATTGATCATTGCTCGGTCTTTGCTTTGATTGCAGGTACATATACGCCAGTGACATTGATTGCATTAATGAAGACAGAGCCGGCGGTAGCTTGGATTATGTTTGGTGTGGTGTGGGCGACGTCTATTTTGGGGATTATTCTAAACGCAATTGATCTGAAAAAATATGCGACTTTTTCGATGGCTTGTTATCTTGGTCTGGGTTGGTGCATTATTCTCTGCTTACCGAATTTAATGTCGGTTTTGCCGCCGATTGGTACGGTCCTGCTTTTTGCAGGTGGTATTTTATATACGATTGGTGCGATGTTTTTCGGCTTGGAGCGCGAGTTCAAATATATGCACTCAGTTTTTCATTTGCTCGTCCTTGCAGGTAGTATTTGCCATGGAATCATGATTCTCCTTTGCATTTTATAGGTGTTTT
>JAFWLZ010000004.1 GCA_017510835.1 Candidatus Saccharimonadota bacterium | reverse complement strand
GCGCCAGTGAAAGATGCTTACGAGAAGCAAAAAATATTTATTGCGAATGCATCGCATGAGTTAAAGACGCCAATTGCAGCGGTGCAGGCAAATTTTGAGGCGCTTGGTGCTACGGAGCAACCGTGGGTAGACAATATTGATACGGAATTGGCGCGAGCGAGTAAGCTTGTGAATGATTTATTGTTTCTAGCGAGAACGGATGGAAGAACAGAGCAGGCTACAAAAAAGAATGTGGATATAGAAAAGATAATCCGCAAACGTGCACAATTGATTGAGGTGCGAATTGGCGAGAAAAAGCTTGAAATTGGTGTTTCGGAAAAGAAAATGGTATATATCGCAGAGGCTGATTTTACGCAAATTTTGGATATTTTGCTTGATAATGCAGCTAAATATTCGAAAAAATATATTAAAATATCAGCTTCAGAACAGGGGTTAGTTGTCGAAAACGATGGGAAAACTATTCCGAAAGAAAAATTGAATAAATTATTTGATCGTTTTTATCATGTCGATAAGACAAAAGATGGGTCTGGACTTGGTTTAGCGATTGCAAAAACCTTAGCAGAGCAGAATGGGTGGAATATTAGAGCAGAATCCGAAAATAGTACGACGCGTTTTGTACTTTCCTTTTAGTGCTTGACAAAAATAATAAAAATCGCTAGAATAACCTCAAGCATTTTTACGTAAAAATAAACAAAGGTTAACAGAATGAAGATAAAGCAAAAACGCGTTTTAATAGTCGCTTGTCTAGCGGTGATTTCTTGCGTGATTGGTGGGACGATTGCATATTTTAGTGATAGATTGACGTTCGATAACAAGTTTAGTCTTGCCGATGATAATGTAGAATTTTCGGAAACGTTTGATTCTCCGCAGAATTGGATGCCTTGTCAAGAAGAGATGAAGACTGCGGTTGCGACTAATAAGAGTGCAACGAATCGTTATGTGCGCATGAAGTTAAATGAATACTGGCGCGTGAAGAATTCGCAGACTCCTGCTACTGATCATACAACGTCTGATTTGCCTTTGACTTGGACAGAGGGCGGAGTAACGAAGAATTATGCTGTAATAAAAATGCAGAATCAAGATAAGTGGGAATTGAAGAGCGATGGCTGGTATTATTATAAGACTCCGCTTGCACAGAACGCTTCGACTGATTCGCTACTTGAATCTGTAACCTTGAACTGTGACGCGCAATTGATAGATGGAGTTAGCTATTCGGCTGATGGCAAAGAAGGTACGACGATTCCATCTGATTATGCTGAGGCAACCTATCACCTCTATATCACTTTCCAGATGAGCGATACGGAATATCAGTAAAAAATAAGGCTTAATTGTTTGACAGCATAAGCATTTTGATGCTAAACTGTAAATAATTAGGCCTTAAAAATTAGAAAGAAAAGAAATGGATGACGATCAATTTCAAGGAAATATGAGCGTTCAGGGTGGGAATCCTGATCCGATTGGAGATACAAGTCCAGCTAATGATGCTGGGGCTTCTACTTTTGTGCTCGGTGAAGCAGAAAAGACTGCTTCCGAGGTAGATGCGGCAGGCGTTGTTGAGGCGACTGCTGATGCCGGAGGACAGAAAGAACCAGAAGTACAGTCTGAAATGTCTCGCAGAATGGACGAGATTTTAGGCAGTTTTGATGATGGTATTGCGACGGCGGGCGCAATTTCTTCTGGTAACGGTAAAATTATTCAAGGTACGGCTGTGAGAGCGGATGCTCCGAAGCCAGATTTTGCGCAAGCGCCAGCTGCAGCACCTGTTCAAGCCGAGGTGACGACCGCGACTGAAGGTGTTTATGACACAAATGCTGCTCCGGTTGCTCCAGATGCGCAACAAGCCGCGGAGCCAGTTGCGACCCCGGTGGAATCAGTCGCTCCAGTCGCTCCGGTTGCTCCTATGGAAACATCGACTGCGACTCCAAGCTTGACCGGTGTACCACGTTCGAATATTGAGCAAGCAGCGGCCGAGCAGGCAGCACGCGATGCGGTTGCGGCAGAGGAGAGTAAGAAGATTGATCCGAAGATTCTTCTCGGCATAATCATCTGTATTTTGGTTATTATTGGCTCTAGTATTGCGATTTTTATAAAACTTTCTACGCCAAAAGGGCCTAGAGTTACGCCGGCACCTGTTCAGGGTGAGCCAGAGCCAGAACCGACTATCGAAGAGGATACGACTCAGCGAATTGGTACGCCTGAACATGGCTATGTTGATGTCCCTAGCGACTGGGTGCGTTTAGTTGAGGGTGTGACTGGGAATGAGTTTGCTTATGCGGACGAGGAAAAAGAAAACATGGTAATAATGAACTCGGCTCCGATGAGCGATACGATGACTGCTAGATTATTCGCGAATGGTCAGTTTAGTGATGCTACAGCTGCTGGCGTTTCGCAACCGCAAATGTCCGAAATGAAAGTTTCGAACTATGACGCGTTCCAGGTATTCTATTATTCAAAGGATACGGAACAGTGGACTTTCAAGTTTATCTTTGAAGCAGAAGATCAGCGCGTGCATTATATCCAAGTGATTGTGAAAGATAATACTTCAGCGCTCGTGAATTCGGTACCTGAATCTTGGTCGCTAAATCAGAACGAAACAAAGAAGGAAGAGACTGAAAATGCTGAGGGCGATGTTCCTGAAACGGAGCCTGAGAATGAGACTGAGACGGGAACAGATGGCGAAACTGTAGAATCTGAAAACGACGAAGGTGAGGAAGAGGACGAATCAGGCGTAGAGTCTGAAGATTAAAAAGCGTGATTCTCGTGGCTTTATTGTAGTATGAATGCTACAATAACAGATATGAGTTTACAAATTGGAATTGTTGGTTTAGCAAATGTGGGGAAAAGCACGCTTTTTAATGCATTGACAAATGCGGGCGCATTGGCGGCAAATTATCCTTTTGCGACGATTGAGCCAAATACTGGAATTGTTGGTGTGCCGGACGAGCGTCTTGAAGTATTGGCGAAGATGTATGAATCGAAGAAGGTAATTCCAGCAACAGTAGAATTTGTTGATATTGCTGGCTTAATCGCAGGCGCGTCGAAGGGTGAAGGTCTCGGCAATAAGTTTCTTGCAAATATCCGTGAATGTAAGGTGATTTGCCATGTTGTGCGCGTGTTCGAGGATGGGAATGTGACGCACGTCGCTGGTGGTCCTGATCCGAAGCGCGATATTGAGACGGTCGAGACGGAGTTGGCGCTTGCGGATATTGAGACGCTTGAAAAAACTTTACCAAAGATTCAGAAAGAAGCGCGTGGTGGGGATAAGGACGCGGCAAAGCGTGCAGAGCAGGCTGCTGCGGCACTCGAAGCATTAAAAGGCGGCAAGATGCACGTTGAGCCGATTGCCGGTTTGGATTTGCTCTCAAGTAAGCCAGTCTTTTATATGTTTAATATGGATGAAAATGAATTAGTAGACGAGGGGCGACGTAAAGAACTTGCCGAGATGGTGGCACCACAGAAATGCGTATTCGTGAATGCGAAACTTGAGTCTGAGATGGCTGACATGGAGAAAGAGGAGAAGCAGGAATTTCTTGATAGTTATGGCATTAAAGAAGACGGTTTGAGCCAGCTCGTTCATGTAGCGTACGATACTTTGGGGTTACAGAGTTATCTGACGGCGGGCGAAAAAGAAACGCGCGCATGGACGATTCCGCGTGGCGCGACTGCGCCAGAGGCGGCCGGTGTGATTCATACCGATTTTCAGCGCGGTTTTATTGCGGCTACGATTTGTTCTTATGACGATTTGGTAAGGCTCGGCTCAGAGAAAGCCGTGCGTGAAGCAGGCCTAATGCGGACGGAGGGGAAGGATTATGTCATGCAGGATGGCGATGTAGTCGAATTCAAGTTTAATGTATAGAATAATTTCTTGTTTTTCTCGTAGTGCTTATGGTATAATTTTGGTATGAGTCTAGGATATGGGGTGGGCGACTTCTTCGCCTTAGATATAGGATCAGATGCACTCAGAATGATAGAACTGTCTGGAAACGCTCAGCACGGCTGGGTTTTGCAGCGTTTTGCTTATGTCCCGGTAAGTCGTCAGATTCTCCAGGATAGTAGTGATGCCGGCAAGCGTAAGCTTGGCGAGACGATTGTCAGTGCTGCTGAACAGGCGGGAATCAAGACAAAGAATATCGCGCTTGGTCTCCCATCGAACAAGACTTTCACGACGATTATTGAGGTTACGACGCAAGAAAAGAAGTCGATGGAAAAGGTAATCAAGTATCACATCGATCAGTATATTCCGATGCCAGTTGAAGATGCGAAGGTCGATTATGTGATTCTTGGTCCTAGTCCAAATGATCCGGCAATTACAGAAGTTTTGCTTTCTTGTACTTCGATTAAATATGCAGAAGAGAAGATGGAAAGCGTCGAAAGCTTCGGCTTTAATTTGATTGCTCAGGAACCAGAACCGATTGCAATGTCTCGTTCATTGACTCCTCCAGGATTGACCGATGCGCGTTTGATTATTGATTTTGGCGAAGATTCGACTGATTTGTCGATGGTTTATGGCGCACCGCGCCTAGTTCGTATGCTTCCTGGTGGTCTCTCGGTATTAGTTCGTACGGTTGCGAATTCACTAAACGTAAAAGAGAGTCAGGCGCGTCAGTTTATTTTGAAATTCGGTTTAGCGCAGGATAAGCTTGATGGTCAGGTCTTTAAGGCGCTAGATAATACGCTTGAAAACTTTGCCGGTGAATTGACGAAATCTGTTCGCTTCTTCCAGACGAAATATCCTAACGTTCAAGTTGGCGGTATTGTTCTGTCTGGTTTCGCAGGTGTAATTCCATTTATGGCAGAGTACATCGAAGCAAAAACTGGCATTCAGACGATCCAGGGCAATCCATGGCAGATGGTTCGAGTGACTCCGCAGCAGCAACAGGCATTGTCGCAGGTTGCAGCAGAATTTGCGGTTGCGATTGGTTTAGCAGAAAGGTCAAACACGAGGTAGGATATGTTTGAGATTAGCTTAGTCCCAGATGTAAAAAGCGAGTTAATTAAGAAGCTAAAACTTCGAAACTTGATTTTCTTGATTTGCGTTATCGTGGCGGCTGCTTGTGTTGGCGTGCTTTTGATTTTGTTCGGCGTAACAGCTGGCCAGGGCGTTGCACTCAATGCACAGGATACCGAGATGGCTTGTCGCTCAGATGGCAAGTTGAAGGGGAATGGTCGTTGTGATAGTAAATTTGGCACTGCGATTTTGAAGTTTAATAATGCAGAGGAGCTGTTGACGATTCAGGATCAGATGAAGAATATTTCGCTCCTTAATACGAATAAGATTAAGTTCTCACGTACTTTCGGCATTCTTGATACGATTATGTCGAACAAGAATGATAAAAATACCGGTGAAGATAAAGTTTTCGTAAATACGATTAGTGCTGATATTAACAGTAGTACGCTTTACTTTGATGCGATCGCTGAGGCAGCAAACAATATTGGCTATCGTGCGCTTGAGGGATTTAAGAAGAATGTGACGCGCACTTATTATGATTACGGTAATTATATGCGCACTGATTCCGATGGAAACACGGTGGCTATTCCGAGCTATTGTATCACCGAAATAACTGATGAAAAAACGGGGATAATGTATGGCATCTATCACAAGGGCGCGCCTGGTTGTGAGGCTCCGATGGTAGAGAAGACTGAGGAAGAGAAGAAGGATGAAGACGAGACTGATGCTGAGATAGAAGATGAGGAAGAAAATACTGAAGCTATTGAAACTGAGAGTACTGAGACGGAAACTAAAGAAACAAAAACGGAAGTAAAAGATATTTATATTCGCCGTACATATAACAATCAGTCGGATCGCGAAGAATATATTAATGGCAATAACCGCTATAAGCGTGAAGAAAACGAAGAATCTGTAAAGGGCTACTTCTTCGATAGTCAATGTTTGCAATATGATGGAGATGGTAACTTCGACGAAGCAGCAACCTTGGAAACTTGCCCTCTTCTATCTGATGAGCCAACAATTGGCGATTCGTCCTATGGTCGCGATAGTGAAGAAAAGATGGTCTTATCCTTCTCGGCAACTCTTACGATTTCGCACCCTGTGTTCCTATCTTCAAATAAGCATATGATGATTGTGAGCCCGACTCGCCAGAACGTAACAGATAGCTACATCCAGGTTAAGAATATGTTTACTGAGGCGGCGCATGATACAGAAGAAGGGGAGGAGAAATAATGGCAGGAAAAAGTGATGCTGCAAAAGGCAAAGGCAAAGGCGTAGCATTTGGCAAATGGGCGAAGATTGATAAAGCCCAGCGCAATATGTTCCTTGCAGTCTGTGGCGCATCGGTTGTACTAGGTATTACGGTCGTTGGTATTATCTACTTTGCAAAGGTAATTAGTTTTAACGCAAGATTGATTGGTGAGAAAACTACGATTATCGAGGACTATAAGAGCATCCAGAGTAATCTACAGAGCATTTCTAATCAGGTGAACGAATTGACTGAAAATGAAGGGCTCGAAGTAGTTGGCCGCACACGTGCAGGCGACTGCATTAATCGCACTGCGACGAAGATTACTGATAGCAGCAGTATGGAAGAGATTGAGATTGCACGTACCTGTACGGCACTTCGTGTAATCCCGGATGCTTTACCTTCTTCGGAAAACGAGGAGGCGATGCTTGCGAGCTTGAACCAGCTATTGTTATGGAGTAATGATAATAATGGCGTAGAAATTGAGGGGCTTTCTTCTTCCGATGTCGATGCTCCGGCCTTTACGGATGAAAATGGCAGTACAGTGACGACGACGATGAAATCGATCGGTGCAGCATTATCGCTAGAAGATGAATCAACTAAGGTTAAGGGTGCGCTCGACACAATCGAAAATTCAATTCGTAACTACGATATCGCTTCGGCATCGATTGAGTGGTCTGGCGATAATTATGACGATGACGGCGTTTATCATCCGCAGACGATTTCTTTGAATGCTTCGTTTAATGCTTATTATTCAAATTCGGTAAATATCGAGAAGCAGAAGAAGAAGGTTTGCGCTGATGATCAAAGCGAAAAATGCACAGGTAGAAAGGCGAAAAAGAAATGAAAAATACTGACATAGCAATGGTTATATTGATTGCGGCAATTTCTGTAGCGCTTTCCTATTTTCTCGGCAATGCGATTCTTGGCGATCCAAATGATAGGGTAGAGAATCTTGATTATATGGTTAAGATTAGTGGCAGTGTTGATGAACCGGATATTGAGACCTTTAATCCAGCGGCGAAGAATCCGACGGTTGAGGTTTATGTTGGTAACTGTGGCGCACTTGAAGTATGGAATGAGGTTGAGAGGACTTGTAAGCTTCGCCCGGAATTTGGCGGTGAGACTGAAGAAGACGAGAAAAACAAAGATAAAGATACCGATACAGACGCAGACTCAGACGCTGACGCAGATGCAGACTCTGACGCAGATGCAGACTCTGACGAGGAAACTGGAGGCCGCTAATGCTGCTCTCTAAGGAGCAACAGGATTCTGTAGTACGTCTTTTGATTGAAGACGGTCTTGTTGATGCGGAATTAACGAAGAAGGTCTACACGGAGTCGCAGAAGAGTGGGCAACCGATTTTGGCGGCGCTCAAGGCAAAGAATCTCGTTACGGACGATGCGGTCCAGCATGCTACGGCGATCGTAATGAAAACGCCGTATATTGATTTGCGTAATATTAAGTTTGATAAAGAGAAGTTGTTGAAGATTCCGCAGGAGATTGCGGAGAGGCAAAAAGTCGTTCCACTTGGGCTTGAAGCTGGACAGCTGATTGTTGCGGTTCTTGATCCAACGAATATCCAGCGCATGGATTATATCTCGACGCTCGTGCGTATGCCGGTGCGTCCGATAATGACATCTGAGGCCGGTATTCAAAACGCCATGATGCAGTATGTGGCGGATTTGAAAGACGTCGATAAAGCAGCGAAGAAAGAAGAGCAGGACAAGCAGGCGAACACTGAAGCGCAGACGATTACGCAGGATTCGCCGATTTCGAAGGCTTTAACTTCGATTTTGGATTATGCAGCAAAGTCAAAGGCATCAGATATTCATATTGAGCCGCTCGAGAAATCTTTGATTATTCGTTGTCGTATTGATGGTGTTTTGCGCAAGACGATGGAGTTGCCAAAATCGATTGAGCCGGCGTTGATTTCGCGCATTAAGATTATGGCGAAACTTAAGATTGATGAACATCGTATTCCGCAGGATGGTCAGTTTACAGTGATCGTGAATGATAATGAGATCGATTTACGTATTGCGACTTCGCCAGTGGTTTGGGGCGAGCAGGTTGTTATTCGTCTCTTGGACAAATCTGGTACTTCGATGGAAGTTGAAGATATGGGTATGACCGGGAAGGCCTTGGCGGATGTGATGGAAGGAATTTCACGTCCGAATGGTATGATTCTGACTTCTGGTCCGACTGGTTCTGGTAAGTCTACGACTTTGTATGCGCTGATTAAGAAGATAAAAAATGAAACGATTAATATTGTGACGCTTGAGGATCCGGTCGAGTATAAGATGGACGGTGTGAATCAGATTCAGATTAATAATGATGCTGGGTTGACTTTTGCATCAGGTCTACGTTCGATTTTGCGTCAGGATCCAGATGTAGTGATGGTCGGTGAGATTCGCGATGCTGAAACGGCGAATTTGGCAGTTCAGGCTTCTTTGACAGGTCACTTGGTGTTCTCGACTTTGCACACGAATTCGGCGGCCGGTATCTTGCCGCGTCTTCTCGATATGGGAATTGAGCCATTCTTGCTTGCTTCAACGCTTAATACGGTGATTGGCCAGCGTCTTGCGCGTCGCGTAGCAGAGCGTCGAGAGAGTTATCAGACAAATGACCTTGAGACGGCGTCGATCAAGCAAATTGTTGGCGGTTTGTTACCGCAATCTTCTGCAGAAGTTGCGCCGAAATCTGAAGCGATGGGCTACGGAACATTACCGCTTGCGACTTCGCCTAGCTTTACGATGGTAAAGGGAATCGAAACAGAAGATGCGCCTGGCGGTTATCAAGGACGTGTTGGTCTCTACGAGACAATTACGGTCGATGAGGATATTCAAAAGTTGATTGTGGCGCATGCGACATCCGGCGATATTATGCGTGTCGCAAAGATGAAGGGAACGATTTCAATGCGTCAGGATGGAACTTTGAAGGCTTTGACTGGAATTACTTCGATGGAAGAAGTAAATCGCGTGGCAAGCGATTTGGCATAGGCTTACGCCCTCAAACTTTTCTTTGGAAAGAAAAGTTTGGAAAAAGAAACCTAGTACGAAAAGAAATCCACGCACATGTCGCGGATTTCTTTTTAATTAAAATAACGACCACAAAGGTCGTTTTTTAAACTGTTGGTGCGGGTTGAGAGAGAGCGCATCGCTTCGCGATGCTATACCTCAGGGCGTCGTCTCGGAAAGAAAAGTACAAGTACTTTCTTTTGCTCGACTCCTACTTCGGGGCGAACTACGTTCGCCTCTCTCTAACTCCTAGAAAGAAATCTAAAAAAATATCCCGTTGGGATATATTTTTTAGATTTGGTGCGGGTTGAGAGAGTCGAACTCTCATGTTGAGTTTGGAAAACTCACATAATAACCGTTATATGAAACCCGCAGATTTCTAGAATACATATGGGGTGGGTAAGAGGGTTCGAACCTCCGACCTTCGGTGCCACAAACCGACGCTCTAACCAGCTGAGCTATACCCACCAAGGGATATGTACTCTAGAATTATACCAGATTTCGCTTTAATGCGCAAAGATTAATAGATAGGCGAGATAACCGAGACCACCACCGGCAGCAATTACGCCGAGGACAATCAAAGTCCAGAGCCAACCAGATTTGCCGGCTGGTTCTTGCGTAACAATATGTTTGTGCGCATTTTCAGTAGCGCGAGTTGGAGATTTCTGGCTGTAGACATTGCGAGTGCTACGCAATGCAGAAGCGCTAGTTTCTGGGATATTTGCGCCGAGTGGGCGTTTTTCGACATGCGTGTTAGTCACGAATGGTGAACGGCCGCCAAGAGAGTAGTTGTTTGCATTTGGAGCTTCGCGGCGCTTGAGGGCTGGAGCAGGTGCGGTTTCTGGAGCCGGTTTCGGAGCAGGGCGCTGATGCTCAACGCGACTAGCGGCAGCTGGCTTTGGCGCTGGTGCGGCTGGACGCGGTTGCATAACTGGTTTGCTGGCAGGGCGAGCAGGAGCGACGGTTGGCTTAGCGACAGTCTTTGGCTCGGCTTTAACGGCAGGGCGATTCATTAAGCGAGTGATTGGTGCGGCGATAGGTTTTTTCTTTGCAGCGACAGGGACTGGTGCTTCAGTAGTAATCTTTGGTGCAGGTTTGACGACAGTTTTACGAACGACTTGTTTGTGAGTGACACGACGTGGGGCAAAATCCATGTATACACCATGATTAACTGGGCGTTTTATAGGCGCCGCAGGTTTCTTGGTGGATGCTTTTTTGGATTCTTCTTTTGCGGTTTCACGAGCGCTGGAGGCGGCTCGGACTGCTCTATCTAATTCGTCGTAATCAATATTGTCGCTCATCTTTTACACCTTTAGCTATCTCTACGATAGCACAAAATTGGTCAGCAATCAAACTGGCGCCGCCAATTAAGAGGCCATCGATGCCTTCGATCTCGAGATAACCGGCAGCGGTGTTTTTATTTACTGAGCCACCATACAAGATAGAGATAGCTTCGGAAGCTTCTTTTCCATATAGTTTGGCGATATGTTTGCGAATGAAATGTTCAGCTTCGACGATATCAATAGGTGTGGCTGGTTTGGCGTTTTTATTACTGCTGATAGCCCAGACTGGCTCGTAGGCGATGATAACTTTATCGATATCTTCTTTGCTGACTTCGTGTAATCCGCTTGTAAGTTGGCTATAGATAGCAGCGGAAGTTTCGCCATCTTTGCGCTCGAGGGCGGTCTCGCCGATACAGAGAACTGGAGTAATGCCGTTACGAATAGCGGCAGCAACTTTTTGAGCGATGTCCTTCTCGGTTTCGTTAAAGAGATAGCGACGTTCGGAATGGCCAATAATAGCGTAACCAACAAAGCCGCGTAGCTGAGTGAGGGCGACTTCGCCGGTGAAGGCGCCATAATCGCGCCAGTAGAAATTTTGGGTTGCGAGTTTGAATTGACGACGATTTACTTGAAGAGAAAGTGATTGGAGAGAAACAATGCTTGGAGCGAGAACGACTTGAACTTTGCGAGTTGGCTGGATACGAGTGCTGAGTTTATTGAGATACAAGCTGGCTTCGCCTGGAGTGAAGTTCATTTTCCAGTTGCCGATGATGTATTTTTTGCGAGGAGCGTCCATTTTGTTTTCCTTTCTTTAGATTTTGTAATT
>JAFWLZ010000061.1 GCA_017510835.1 Candidatus Saccharimonadota bacterium | reverse complement strand
CAACTCATCTATCTTTTCACTGATATTTTTCGCCATTTATCGCTCCTTTACTGCTGTTACTTTTGCCTTAATTTCTTTCTTTGCCGTCGTAATGTCAATCTCCGAATCAACCGCGAGCTCGCCCTTTACTAGCGCATAGCCTCGTTCGAGCACGCGCTCCGGATTTAATTGCTCTAGTATTTTGCATTGCGCGAGCACATCCTGCTTTGATAACTCAATTTTGCGCGCAATTTCTTGCCCAACACGTACAATTTCTGTGCAATTTACCTCTGTTATTTCCTCGATTTTCGTATTGAGCAAATTATTTATTCGTTTTATATCTGCCCGTATATTCTCGGCAATCTCGCGTCGGTCTCGCGTTAGCATTTGCGCCGCATTTGACGGCGTCGAAGCCACCACGTCGGCCGCCAAATCGCATAGGCTTTCGTCAATCTCGTGCCCTATTCCGGTAATCACCGGTATCTTCGAAGCCGCAATCGCCCGCACTAAAGCTTCATCATTAAATACCGCCAAATCATCCGCCGAGCCACCGCCACGAATCACCGCAATCACATCAACTTCACCATGCTCATTGAAATATTTCAGCGCCTTTATAATCTGATCTGCCGCCGTCATACCCTGCACTTGTGTATGCGCCGTCAGAACCGTCAAACCGCCCCAGCGCTCATTCAGGATCTTACAAAAGTCCGCATAACCCGCCGCTTGCGTACTCGAAATCACGCCAATCTTCTGGATATTATCTGGCAACGGTCGTTTCTTCGCCTTATCAAACAAGCCCTCAGTCTTCAGCTTCTTCTTCAGCATCTCGAGCGACTTCTTTATACTCCCCTCACCTACCGGCGCAATCGCCTGCACTGTCAGTGAGAATTTCCCCCAATTCGTCAGTTTCGGCACTGCTCTTACGCGCACGCGCATCCCGTCTTCAATCGGAAAACGTAGCGCAAAAGCCATCATAAAACAACCGACACTCGATTGCTCGTCCTTTAAATCAAAGAAGACATATTTGTTCTGATTTACCTTGAAACTCGAGACCTCGCCCTCGACAACCACCCCCGTAAAAGCTGTCTCTAATATCTGATTACAAACTGCCTGAAAATCCGATACAGAATAGACCTGTTGCGGCTCACTTTCCATTTTTATCTACCTTAAACTTATCTTCGCGGCTCATCAAAGCCTGCTGGTAGAATCCCCAGCCGCTAATAATCGTGCCAAGCAAGACGCAGATACGCGTCACAATCACTGTAATTACCGCCACTGACGGATCTACGCCTGTCGCAATCATAATAAGTACCATCGCGCCCTCGTAGCCGCCAAGACCACCAGGAGTAACCATTACCGTCCCGACTACGCTTGCCACACCTTCAGCAATCATAATCTGAGGCAAAATCTCTGGATGACCAAGCGAGCATGCTACTACCCAATAAGTCGCCAACTCTAAGAATGAATAAAATGCACCCCAAATAACTGGCTTCCAAAGAATCTTTTTATTCTTTTTAAGCGTCAAATAATCACCTCTTAAATCACCAAAGAAGTTCGCTACGCTATTGTCCTTAAGGTATTTACGCTTCTTACCGCGCGTCAACTTGTGCACAACCTTGTTCACAAATTTCGTTGCCTTTTCAGATAACCAATCGATATTCTTTTGCTTACGCACAATCAACCAAACGGCCAGAATGACCGTCTGAATACCGAGCGCCACCAATGCCGCTAGTCCTAAGGTCCATTCCTTTCCCGAAAGCGCACAACCCGCAATCAAGACGATAATAATCGCAATAAATGTCTGGATTGTATTTGCCAAGGCACAAATCCCATAGCGCAAAACATGGATAAAACTAATCTGGCCCGCCGTAATACCAAGGTCTTTCAAGCGCCAAATCAGATAAGCTAAACCGCTCGCACCACCGCTCGGTAAAGCATGATTCACGAAGTTGATCTCGAGTGAAATACGTGTCAAT
The DNA here is from genome assembly GCA_017510835.1 of Candidatus Saccharimonadota bacterium. Taxonomy (GTDB): domain Bacteria; phylum Patescibacteriota; class Saccharimonadia; order Saccharimonadales; family Saccharimonadaceae; genus UBA2834. The sequence continues at coordinate 7,210 of JAFWLZ010000061.1, read as the reverse complement.
TTCGCCTGCGTCATCTTGAAACCCTTGCGTTGTTTTAGGAAAGCAAAGTAAATCTGCCCCGCCGCGTAATACATCATGATCTGTTCAGGAATTAATAAGAGTAGAATCCATGGATTTAAGTGCTGGAAGGAATAGCAAAGCGCGTCCCACATCGGCATCATCTCACCATTCAGCTCGACTTCGCCTGTGAAAGCCTGGTACGCAATAAATGCTACCAACGCAAGCGTAATTACACTTAAAACCTTCTTCAACATACCTGATTAGTATACCATTTTTGCTTATTTTTCGGTATAATTTAAGGGTATGCAGTATCTTGTTGTTCTTGGTCGCGAAGCAAAGATATCTCTCGCCGAGCTCGAGGCACTTTTTTCATCGAGCAAAGTTAAGCAAGTCGCGCCAAATCTCGCCATCGTCACTGCCAAATATGTCGATATTAATCGTCTCGGCGGCGCTCTGAAAGTCGCCAAAATCCTCGACGAATCTCCTCTTGATTATCTCAGTCAACTCCCTGAAGGAAAAATCACTCTTGGCGTCAGCGAATACTCTGCTAAAGCGAACCAAAAGTCCGCCTGGACGCTCGCGCTTAAATATAAAAATCTCCTCAAGCGCCACGGCCGCAACGTCCGTCTCATTCCTGGTAAATCCGCCACTATCTCTACTGCTACCGCGCATCACAATCAGCTCGGCGAGAAACTCAATCACATCGAAATTATCAAGTTTGGTGACCAATTTGCCACCTCTGTCGGCACCCAGAACATCACCTCTTACGCCAAACGCGACCAGGCTCGCCCTGCCCGCGATGCCTTCGTCGGCATGCTCCCGCCAAAACTCGCTCAGATTCTCATTAATCTCGCCACTGGTAGTAAAAAAGAAGGCCGTCTCCTCGACCCATTCTGCGGCACCGGCGTCGTTTTGCAGGAAGCTTCTCTTATGGGCTACTCTGTCTACGGTACCGACCTCTCTGATAAGATGATTAAGTATTCCGAGCGCAACCTCTCTTGGCTCGCTGGTCGCTATTCAGATATTTCCGCTAAGCCTCAACTCGAAGAAGGCGACGCTACAACTCATCAGTGGAAACCTGCCCCAGATTTCGTCGCAAGCGAAATCTACCTCGGTCACCCAATGTCTCAGCCGCCCGTCGAGATTAAGTTCCGCACCGAAAAAGAATCATCCGAGGCGCTTTTAACCGCCTTCCTTAAAAATATTGGCAGCCAGATCAGTTCCGGCGCTACACTCGCTCTTGCAATTCCAGCCTGGCTCCGCCCAAACGGTAAATATTCCGGTCTTGACATTGTTGACAGATTAGACGACCTCGGGTATAATTTAACAAAGTATCGATACGCAGACTTTAGCGACCTCTTGTATTACCGAGAGGGCCAAATCGTTGCGCGTCAAATAATAGTATTAAGGAAAAAGTAAAGTATGTCACATGTCAAAGCTGGTGGTACCAGTAAAAACATCCACAACAATGCTGGCCAACGCCTCGGCGTCAAGCGCTTTGGTGGCCAAACCGTCAAGACTGGCGAAGTCCTCGTCCGCCAAACCGGTGCAACCAAAATTGCTGGCCCTGGCACTTTCATGAGCCGCAACTTCACAATTCACGCTGCTATTGATGGCAAGGTCGTCTTTGTGAAAACCAAGAAGAGCCACTTCTCCGGCAAGAACGTTAAGCGCACTCGCGTCGAAGTTCACGCCGCTTAAACAGCATCAAAAAATATCCTCCAGTTGGAGGATATTTTTTATATTTCAATCTCTACACTTACTGCCGCGTGATCAGAAACCAACTCTTTATGAACTTCGAAATTCGACCACTTTACGCCATCAGAAACCAACACATGATCACAAGCCACATCCTTCACAAATTTCAGATTCATCAAAGTCTGTTTCGTGCCAGTTTCATGCGTCAAATCTGTCAAAAAATCTAATTCACGCATTGCCGGCGAATCATAGATCACATTCAAATCACCACACATCAATACTGGGCCAGATTCATCACGCAACATATCTGCCACTTCGCGCATGCAGCGCACTGTCTCCTCATCACCAATCGGATTCGGTAGCCAATACCCATGATAAGTTAGCACCGTTAAGCCATTTTCGAGCTTCGCCTTCAGCGCATAGTAGCCCTGATCCGGATCGGCGCCATTCTTATTATTAAAGGCCATCTTTGGACTATATTCGCCATGTACGAGTTTCTTCTCGACCTTCTCTATCGGATAACGGCTCAAAATCGCAATCCCTTGCTCCATCGTCGCTTCACCGCCAAGCATATCAATCCCCCAATTCGATACCCGTGCGTCATATTCTAAGCCAGAAGCCTCCTTCAGATCCTCAAGCGTATCAACGAAATGTCCGAGAAAATCATCCGCTTCGCTCCAAACTGCCTCCTGTAGACAGATAATATCGTAATCATGCTCGCTTAAATATCGCGTCAGCGCACCCTTTAAACGCCCATTCCAAACATTTAACTGTAAAATCTTCATGCTTATATTATACGCGTTATTTTGCTATTTTCAGCAGCGCCGTCTTCACAATCGTCCAAGGCTCAATACTCGTAGACTTCATATCGAGGTCTGCCTGAGCAAGAATTTTTATCGCTCCAGCTGCACGCGAATTATTATATTGCAACTTCTTAATCGCCATCGTCGTCATCAACCCCATAAAGCTAAACGGATCGTTCGTGACCTCTATTTTTTCGACCATTTGAACCGCCTTCTTACCATCACCACGAAACGCCGTATCGAAGATATCGAAGACCAATTTTTTATTCGGATCTTCCGCCATCTTAAATTCTTTCAGCTCAACATACTTATTTTTGCTCAAAGTTTTATAAACTGCCGAGCGTTTATCGAGCTTCGTCTCCCAAATCACGATATGATGCGGACAGCCTTCAATGAAGTTCGGCAAAAGTTCCCAACATTCCTTATTTTCCGACAAATCCTTTATCAGGATTGAACGCGTCTCGCCAAACAAGGAAGTCCCCAAAAACACCGACGGCATATCGTCGCGTTGAATTTTATCCGCCTCGACAATCTCGTAATCCCCCAATTGCTGCTTGATAACCTTCTGCGCCATCACGCGATTATCGCCATAAAATATCCTAATCATTTCTGACACCCCTTACAATAATGCGTCCCGCGGCCAGCTGTTCGCGTCTTCAATATTTCACTGCCACAACGCGGGCATTCACAGCCCTCCCGACGAAATACTTGCGCGAATTTCTCGAGATAATTTCCCTTCGTTCCATCCGGTCGTACATAATCTTTCATCGTCGAACCGCCGCTATCTATCGAAGCCTGCATCACAGAGCAAAGCCCCTCAAGCAGCTTATCTGACTCTGTCTTTTTCAAATCGCCACACTTTCGCCACGGCAAAATCCCCGCATAAAAACAGCCCTCATCCGCATAGATATTTCCAACCCCCGCAATATTATGTTGATCCAAAATCACCGCTTTTACCGGCGAATTCTTATGCCTCATCAACATCTCACGAAACTCTGCCGGCTTCATCGCCCAAGGCTCCGGCCCTAGTTTATTTAAAAAGTCGTCCGTCGCAATATCCAGCTCGTCCATCACTTTCCAAAAACCAAATTTCCGAAGATCATTAAAATACAGATGCGTCCCATCATCCAAATCCGCATAGACTCGCGTAAAACGCCCTGGCATTTTCTCTATAAACTCACCGTCTGGATGACCTGCCGCAAAACGTTCCGCCCCATCATAAATCATCTGACCGGTCATCCTGAGATGAACCATAATCGTCATTTTATTATCGAGTCGCAGTAGTAACGCTTTTCCGCGTCGCTCAATTTCAATAATTTTCTTCCCCTCAATCAGCTCCGGCTTGCCACGAAAACTTTTCTCGCACAAAATATGCACCTTGGTGATCTTCTTCCCAACTATACATTTTTCAAGCCCACGCCTGATAGTCTCTACTTCTGGCAACTCCGGCATATATCTATTATAGACTACAGTGCAACGAACAAGAAATAGAACGCAAGACCATTCTTGATCATATGCATAATCACACCACCCCAAATCGTACCCGTCAGCTCACGTATGATACACATTCCGACACTCAATGCAAAAACCGTCACACCAACATTCCATTGCCCGTGCATCACGCCAAACAAAACAGAGGTAATTAATATTGCTGGCACTGCCGACATTCGGAAGCGTAATTTACCGTATAACCAGCCGCGAAAGATTATTTCTTCGCAAACTGGTGCCAAAACTACTAGACAAACAAAGGCTAAGATAAAATCTCCCGCCTGATAAAGCGATTGCCTCGTGTAGCCAACGTTTTGTGCCTGTTCCCAATCTACGCCCGGCATAATCACCATCATCAATGCCGTCAACGCTGCCGCCGCAAACATCGCCGCTATCAAAAAAATCGGCGCCAAAAGAATATCCGTCCAAGTCGGCAATCCGCGCAGCCCCATTTCATCACGCGTCGTCTTTTTATTTAATACCTTCCAAGGCACAAAAATAATAACAAACAGCGCAATTGCATATACTATTGCCTGATACGCAGAAACGAAAGTCGCGGTCCCAAGGACTTCTTGCGGTACTACTCTCGCTGCAATGAAAGCCGCTCCATATTCAACGGCAAACAGAACAATTCCAACCCATGCCGCCAAAGCCACTCCGAATATACCGAGCATCAAGGCTCGCCAAGCTTTGCTCTTTTTTGCTCGTTTTTCGGCCTTTTTGTTCAGGCGATCAAAAGCCTTCTCGATTTTACTAGCCACGCCCAATCATCCTTATCACATCAATCACCGTCACGATCGCCACGATAATCAATAACACCGCAAAGGCTCGGCTCACAATCTTCTCTTCCGTCTCTTTCGTCAACTTCTTCTTGCGCAACTTAAAGATCGCGATTAATAGCCAGCGCCCGCCATCTAGCGCCGGTATCGGCAAAACATTCATACAGGCAAGCGAAATCGAAATGAGCGCCGTAAAGAACATTAAATTTCCAATACCACTCGAGAGCATATTCGGGAACAGTACCCCAATAATTCCAACCGGTCCGCTCACTGAATCACCAGCCGCCTTCACCGCCTGCGCGCCACTTTCGCGTGCGCCTTGATCAAAGAAGTTTAGCTGCTGCACGACTCCAGAGACGAGATTCCATAATAGCTGCCCAACCCCTTTAAATGTCTCGCCCGTAATCTGAACCATCGTTCCGAAACCAACGATTGGCGCACTCCAAGTGCTCCGATAAACCGCATTTCCAGATATTGCTGCACCAAGAATATAATCCTCGCCACTTTCGTTTAGCTGAATTTCCGAAGTCCGCGTGTCCCCTCCACGCTCGTAAGTCATATATACCGTCTGACCAGCGTATTTCGTGTCAAAAGCCAACAAATCTTCCGAGACATCTATTGATACTCTTTCGCCCTCAGAATGCTCACAGGCGTCCTCCTCGCAACCCACAGACCGCATTTGACGCACGATATCACCCTTCATTAGGCCCGCTTTCTCTGCTGGGCTACCTTCTACGATTTCACCAATCGTTACGGGGACCGTAACGACCGTCTGTGAGTCATCCGGAATCTCGAACTGCCCCTCGAGAAAATGTGGCATTCCGATCCAAGCAAGAATTGTTAAGATTACGAATGCCATCAGCCAGTTCATTGCGACACCGGCAAAAAGAATCTTTGTCTTACTCCAGAATGAGGCAGCGCCAAAACTACCCTTGCGCTTATCTGCGTCACTCTCGCCTTTCATCTGACAGAAACCACCAATCGGTAGCCAGTTGAGCGAAAGAATTAGGCCTTTCCCTGGCGGATTATCCCACTCGGACTTCTTGAGACGGCGCCATTTGCCATTTACCTTCCGCCAAGCAATCGCCCGCGGCGGAAAACAAATGCCAAATTCCTCTACGGTCACGCCATTTCGGCGAGCGGCAATAAAATGCCCCAGCTCATGCCCTGTCACGAGCAACATTAAGATTAATAGACCAACAATAATACCAATTACCACACTCATACTTACTTAATAATAGCACAAGCAGAAAAAGTCTGCACGGCATGGTATGAATTATTCGACAATGTATGGATCAGTGCTCAGCCCAGTCCCAGATGTAAACTCTATACTATTTTTAAGCGAAACAAGAGGACGTAACCCAAACGAATTATCAAAGTAAGCGTAGTCTATAATTGCATGCCAATAGAACTCGTATGCTCTGTTATTAATAAAGCCATACGGCGAAGCCGCCCATACGTACCGACCAGAATAAATGTAAGAGGTATACTCATAGTAGCTCCAGGTTCCTGCTGTAGCAAGCTTGAGCTCATCAGCAGTAATAAGACCGATCTTGTGTTTAAGCTTGCCGTTACCATTGGCACTGTCTTTCGTAAATGCATCATTAGGATTGATACAATCGAGACTTGGTTCATAGTTGTTGCTTGCGTTTTTAATGCCGACACGACCGTAGGCGCCATGAGTATTATCTCTTCCAGAAGTACCACCGCTATCTTTGTCCTTGAGCGGACCAGCGTAGTACGTACGGTCATTGCAGAAAACGGTATCTTCTAGATCATCCTCGTAATTTCTAGTACCCGCTTCATGACCATCGAGGTTTTGCTGCTCGAACCAGGTCTCTATCATTTTTTTAGCATTACTATCATTAGTATTAGTAAACATAGCAGTCTTCATATCTTCGACGTTATTGTAGCCATCTACTTTTAAGTAATAGATATATTTAGAGCTGGTGGATAAGACAATATAGCCAATCTTAGTATTGTCGCAAGATGACGCACCATCGATACAGAAATAATGATATCTTACGGCAGCATTATCTTTCTCGTCTGCCCAGGTGCCTGATATAGATTGACCGGTTGATGTATCGAGAGTATAGATATTGCCGTTTCTACTTACGTCATTACTGAAAATAAAGGACATAGAGCCGACGGCAAGAGAATTAAAGATAATGCGATCACCATACATATAACCAACATCGGCCGGGGAGTTTGAGTTTTCGTTAAATTTGAAGACATCTTTATCTACGCCATCTACATTTACGGTAATCTGGCTATCTGCACCAGTGGCATTACATTGCCGTGATCCGCTGACCGTAGTCGGAAGACCATTATAAATCATCTTAGTACCACCAGTAGAAGTTGTACGAACAATCTTCCAGCACTTATCTGCCCAAATAACATTGTTATCATTTACTTCACCTCGGAAATAATAAATTGGGTTTT
>JAFWLZ010000060.1 GCA_017510835.1 Candidatus Saccharimonadota bacterium | reverse complement strand
GGAGGAAGCGGCGCGCCATCTAAATCAAATGGAATTGGCGGTGGTGGCAAAATATTCCCATCACCCGGCATTGGCATAGGTGGCGTAGCATATTCTACATTAGCTGGCGGAACTGGCGGTTGGGCCGGATTGGTGGTCGGCGCTGGCTGGAATTCAGCAACTGGCGGCTGAGCAATCGGCTCAGGAAGCTTATCGTGCGCAACTTCATTCGGAACAATTGGCCAGGCATTATCTGGGCCTGATGGGCTCGTCTCCGGTGCAGCCGGAACCTCTACTGGAGGCAACTCTTGCTTCGGTAAATCATCAATACTTGGAGGCGTAATATTTTTCTCATTGTTTACAGTCGATGAAGATGGAGCTGGAGTGGCTGGCTCTGCTTCAGGAAGTTTTGGTTTTTCAGGAATAATTGGTGCTGCAAGTGGTTCAAGTTCCGGAGTTGGAACCTCTACTGGCGCAGCCTCGGCTGGAGCCGGAACGGCAGTAGATTCAATCTCTTGCGCTTCTGCCTGAGCAGTAGGAGTTTCGTCTTCTGGCTCTACTGGAGATGGTTCTGGCTGTGGCAAGTCTGGAACGCTATCTGGTTTCTTCGCAGACTCTTTCTCTTCTTCAGATTCTTGCTCTTCTGGCTTTTTATCATCTCTCTGAATTTCTAGCTCAGTCGGATCTTTTTCTTTCTCTGGCTTCTCTTCTTTCGGAGCCTCTTCTTTTGGCTCTTCCTTTTCTACCTCAGCAAGCTCATCATTCATATCGACGGTGCCTTTAGTGAGAATATCGACAGGAATACTTGATGAAATCAGCTGCTGATCAGCGCCTTCCGTCATAAGTTCAGAAGCGATCGACATCGTTTCGGCGCTAGTGTGTTCGTTCGAGAATCGATTTGTTGCTGCAACGATACCAGCAAGAAGTGCAGTCGCAGTAGATTTATCGACTAGTTTTTCTTCAGAGTTATCGTCGCTCAAGATATCCGCAAGCTCGGCGACCATTTCAGAAACAGATGACGCATTTGGATTTCCCCACTCTAAATCAGCAAATTTGCCAGGCGCATCAGCAGAAATATTGATTGAACTTGCATCGTGCTTAATCTTGCCATATTCTGCAAGCGCAGAGTCTAGGTCATTCTCTGCATGAACATTAATCGCGATAATTAAGTCAACATTAAAGTCACCATGGCTAAATTCCAAATCTTTTTCGTCAAGCGTGGTTTTATAAGGGGTAATAAATACTTTAACAAAATCGCCTTCAACTTTATAACGAAGGTGGTCAGCCTTCTCTTTGTTGAGCGCGATAATAAAGTCTTGGAGACTATTCGTATTAGATTCAAAGGTTTTTTCTGGCTCTAGGAATTCTATCGCATTCGGCACATTTCCAGAGAAAATTGCAGTAGCATGCTTGCCGAGTTTATCGAGAATAAAAGTTAAACCGAGTGCAGCAGACAGCTCGTCTACGCTAGGGTTTTTCGAAAGCGCAACTAAGACGTTCTCACTCTCTTTTACTCTATCGGCAACCTGAGTAATTACATTTGAATTTTTCTTTGGAGCAGCCGGTTTCGGCTGGGATGTATTATCTGTTTCTGGCATTTTTGTTTTTCTTTGTTTATTTTGACCTAATTTGGTACTAGTTTAGCATAAGCTGGTTAAAATTACAAGTCTCTCTTATAACTCTTTACAATTTTGCAAAAATAGAATATAATAATGGGAATTGTAAATAATAATTTTAAGGAAGAATTAAATGCCGATTATTAAATCCGCAAAAAAGGCGGCTCGCCAATCTGTTAAGCGCCGCAGCAACAACCAGCAGATCAAGAAGACTATTCGTGCTGCTCTTAAAGAGTTTCACGCAAAGCCAACTGCTGATAATATGAAAAAAGTTCAATCTGAGTACGATAAGGCTGTAAAGAAAGGTCTTATCAAGAAGAATACCGCAAGCCGCCGCAAAGCAAAGCTCGCAATCTTCGCAAAAGCCGCTGGCGTCAAGAACACTGGCGCAAAGAAAGCTGCTGCTCCAAAGGCAGCTGCAGCAAAGAAGCCAGCTGCTAAGACTACCGCAGCAAAGAAAACTACTACAGCAAAGAAGCCAGCCACAAAAGCAACTACTACAAAGAAAACAACTGCTAAAAAAGCAGCAAAATAAACAAGATATCAAAATAACCGCCTCAAATGGCGGTTATTTTTTAGCTTATCTTTTCCATTGGATCAGATTTGGATGATTCGAGGATTTCGCCGTAAGTTTCATTGATTGGGCGACCACTAACGCGGAGAACCTTAAAGGTATCAAGAATGTCATTATAGGCCTCTGCCGGATCGTCTTTATCTGATAAGTCTGACTCAATACGGGCATAATATCCTGGAAGGCCGTCAATTTTATCGATATATACACTAACCGATTCGCCCATCCGTAGCTCTTCGCGGCGGCGGCTCACCTCATAACGAAGCTCGTATCCAAGCTGATAAAGAATATGAGCAGTTTCAGAATAATCTTTTACAACCGTTGCATTTACGAGATCAAACTTATCATCTTCGAAGTGACGACGCATCACGAGTGCATAGGTTGCCTTCTTTTCGGGATCTTTAACAATTGTGCGAAGGCTGAGGCGCGGCATAGCTTTGTCGCGCGTGAAGCGTTTCGGTACAAATACGCGGTCATGCTGCCAATATGGCGGCGAGAAATTAAATTCTATCTCATTTAATGTTTCAATAAAATCTGCTCGGGAGCTGAGCTTCATTTTGATGATGGTCTTTTTCATATTGACCTCCTATATTTCTGCGCCCTCACGCGCTTTATTTGCCCACTCGTCGGCGAGTTCATTTCCTTCTGTTCCAACGTGGCCGCGAGTCCATGCAAGCGTAACGTCTGGTTTAGATAGATATAGCTCATATAGTTCCTGGACTAATTCAAGGTTTTTGATCGGGCCATTTTTCTTTGTCCAGCCGTTTTTCTTCCAGTTCTCTGCCCATTTCGTCACAACATTTACCCAAAATTCAGAGTCGGTCGAAATTTTGTCGCCTGGCTCAGCGATCTTATAAGCAGCAATTAAAGCCATCGCTTCCATGCGAATATTGGTCGAATTTGCTTCTCTACCAAGAGCGGCGGGCTGTTTCGAATCAAGATCAATCACTGCGAATCCGCCCGGGCCGGGATTTGGGGAGGCAGAACCGTCAGTATAATAATGTTTCATCTTGATATCATTATACCATCTCTGGCAATTATTTACTTATGAGAGAAGCCGTTGCCGATAATGACAATAAAGTCGGCAGCAGTGTTTTTGAGACTTTCTGGAATCTCGGTAATGATATCTACGCCATAGAACTTCTTGAGAGCTTCGGCGGTTTGAGGCATTTTATCGTTCTTCTGATAGACGCGAACACCATCAAAACCTGATTGGTCAGCTGGTGCATTAGCAGAAGAATTCACAATATAGCCGTTATTTTCGAGCTCCGTCTTCTCCTTGCTGGCGACACCATAAGCGGACGTACCGTTCAGGACGGTTATTTGAGCATTCTCAGAGGTAAAGGCCTCGGCGCTGAGCTTGCGCTTCATATAGCTTTTAATATTCGCGTAGTTTCCAACTCCAGCAGTAGGAATAACGTAGGAAATATTATTAATCATACCAGTACGAAGCAAGGCGGCCGGTTTATCGTCAGTAGAATAGAGCGAAATTGTCTCTAGGTTAGTAAAGTCAACATTACTTGCAATCTTTAAGACCGACTTAATTTCGTCGTCTTTAAAGTCGGTACGGAGATTATCGCCAATTGCGTCTTTGATTTGCATCACAGCAACAAGATCGCCGGTTAAATTCTTAGATTTAGCTTTTTTAACAATCGCCTCAAGAATACGCTGCTGGAATACTTCGCGGTTGAAGTTGCCGTTAGAGGCGCCGTAGCCGCCATATGCGTTGCGAACACGCGCTACAGCAAGCGCTTGGCCACCATCGAGATGAATTGGCTGGCCATTAGGATAGTCTAGATAAGTTTTACCGTGCGAATTCACATCACGAAGACCTTTTTTACTTGTAGTCTCTATAACGGTTTCCTCGCCTTCCCAAGTTTGACCTTCAGACGTAAAGACAACATCGATACCGCCAATTGCGTCAACGATTCTTGTTACGGCGGCCCAGTTCGCATGGATATGATAATGGACATCGACGCCGAGAACTTCAGTAAAGGCTTCACCGAGCTTATTTGCGGCGCGAGTCTCATACTCTTTACGACTTGCTTCAGAGCCATCATTTTTGGAATACTCACAGAAATAAACTTCGTTTATCTTTCCGGTACCAGTACAAGTATAGTTGGCTTTAAGGTCGCGTGGAAGACTGACCGCTTTAGCGTCACCGGTATCTTGATTAACGCTCAAAAGCATCATTGAGTCGGTCAGAAAGCCGCCGTCATAATTTGGATCATCCATATTCCATCCCTCAGTACCAAATATGATAATATTTGTGCGGCCTTGGTCGTCTTTCTTGAGCGGAGTATCAGGATCAGAAAAGAGGAATCCTAATAGATTACCGCCGTCAGTAATTTTTGCAACAAAATCATTTAAATACAGATAGGCGCCAGCACCGCCAAGTAAAATTAGGAGGAATAGTATTAAGAGAACTCTTTTCAAAACCTTATGCTTCTTTGGTTTTTTCTCTTTTTTCTTTTTTTCTGGCTTTTCTTTCATTTTTTCCTTTTTTGGAAGTTCAGCAAGGTCTGTAGGGTCAGAATCTTGAACTTCTTCCAAAAACTCCTTAACCGCTTCGTCTTTTCTAGCCTTTAGCTCCTCTTTGGCGGTTTCCGCCTCAAGGGCATCATTTTCTGCAATTAACTCTTTTAAGTCCTTCTTTTTATCTGGAACTTCCAAACTACGCTTCTTTTTTGGCGAAGAAACGGCAATTTTTTTCACGGTCGGTTTTTTTGCTTGAACAGCAGAAGTATGCCGAACGACAATCTTTTTGCCGTTTGTTTTTTGAATAGTGCTTCTTCTTTGAAGCCCATCAATAGACTTAGCGCTCATTGCTCTATTTTACCATTTTAGGGCGTATAGTTCTAATAAATGAATTTGACTTTTATAATTTTAATATTTTATTAATAGTCAAAAAATACCAAAGTTTTACACAGGCTGGGGAATAGTTTTATCATATATTCACCAATTATCAACCGAACATGTTCGGTTTTACAGAGGTAACTGAATGCTTGAACAACAAAAAACCGGCCTTTGAAGCCGGTTTCAAATGTGAATTATTCGTCCTCTGCGATATCTTTTTTAGCGATATGGAGGCGGCGTTCGCGGCCTTCGCCCTGACTAAAGGTCTCAATATCTGAGTAATCCTGAGCAAAGCGGTGTACGACACGACGATCGGCAGCGTTGAGGTCAAGAATCTTTTCCTTACCGGTGCGGCGGACTTCCTGAACCCACTGCTCTGCTTGGCGTTCAATCTTATCTGCGCGCTGACGCTTGTAGTCTGCGATATCGATATTTACGCGAGTTACCTCTGCATTGCGTGCAATAAGTGTCATCATGACGACGTGCTGAAGGGCGCGAAGGTTATTTGCGTTCTTCCCAATAAGAAGCGAGTTCATGCTTGTTGATGGGATCGATAATTGAATTACGTCATCCTCAATTGTCGAGTAAACGGCTACGTTGATACCAAAGAATGACAGTAAATCCTCGAGATACTTCGTCGCGAAGCGGATTGATTCGTCTGTATTCATATATTATCTCCTTTTCTTTTTATTAGAAGCAGAGATACGAGTAATATGGACTTTTTCGTCTTTTTTGTTTTTATTCGACGCATAGTGCGTAGCTTTCTTTGGTTCGGTTTTATCCTTAACAACGACAGCCTCTTGAGCGTCTTTTAATTCTTTCAAAATGCGTTTATCAGCAGCGGCTTCCATCTCGGTATAGTCGCGACTAAGCATATATTTCTGGAGACCAACTGTAATAAGGTTGTTTAAGAAGTAATAAAGCACGAGTGCGCCTGGAAGATTTATCATGATCATAAGCATCATGAGCGGCATCATCCAAGTCATCTGGCCTTGCGCAACAGCGTTAATTTCGCTCTGATCAGCCTCTTTACCAGAGGCAGCGTCTTTCATAATATCGCGGAAACCACGCTTTTTCTTACCCTTTTGACGAGATGGATCTTGCTGACGAGACATAATATACTGTGTAGCCGCCGAAAGAAGAGCGAGAATAAGGATTACTACTGAACTCTTCGAGGTAAAACCAGCGGTCGTTGATAAGTCAACTAGGCCAAAGAGTTTAGGCTGAAATTCATAAACTGGAGCATCGCCCTTCTCTTCATCTTTTTTCTCGTTATAAACCTTCACTTCCTCGAGATACTTATTCTGCGTACCAATAAGATCATTGACGCGTGGAATCTGCTTTACAAAGGAGTATGCAGAGTGATCAACGTTGTAATTCTCGCGTGGGCGAGCAACAACATTAATTGCAGTAAAGAGGCTAATAAAGAGTGGTAATTGAATCAAGATAGAAAGCATTGAACGGAATGGCTTAACATTCTTGCGCTTATAGAGGTCCATCATCTGGAGAGATTCCATCTGACGATTACCTTTACAACGCTTCTTAATCTCGGCGAGCTCAGGCTGAATCTCTTTCATAATGCGGGTCTGATGGAGCTGACGCTTCATCATTGGCCACATGAGAATCTTAACAATAATAACAAAGAGAATGATTGCTATACCGAAGTCACCCACTACAGAATAAATCGCAAAAAAGATATTCACGATCGGGCGCACAATAAGCATATCTATAAGATCAAACATATTTTTTTACACACTCCTAATAAGGTATATTATATTATTTTTGCCTCGATAAGTAAATCATGAATCAGACCACGGAGATCTTTAAAATCAATTTGAGCGATTTCTTTTGTATTAATAATAAAGATACAGTCGACCGGCTTTTGAATGTTTGGTAGTTCGGCGCGAATTGCCTCATAAACACGGCGGCGAATACGATTGCGACCGACCGCGGACTTTAGAATCTTTTTACTAACAACAACCGCATAACGTTGGCGTTTTCGACCATTAGCAGCAAAAACCAGGGACATTTTAGAATCCCTGATTGTTTTACCATGCTGATAGGTATGTCTAACCCCACCGCGTGAATGAAAACGATATTTCTTCGCTAGCATCTAATTAAGCGCTAAGGCGTGCGCGACCCTTAATGCGACGGCGAGCGAGAACTTTGCGACCGCTGACCGTAGCGTTGCGTTTGCGAAAACCGTGCTCAACTTTGCGTTGGCGCTTGTGTGGCTGATAAGTACGCTTTGGCATAAATGTAATCCTGACTTTCTAATTATTGTTTTATATAAAGAATTATGTCTATTTTACTATTTTTCTGCTCTTTTTTCAACTATTTTTCCACAAGGCGCTTCCCTATTCTTTTTAGGCTTGTGGAAAATTTCAATCTGTTATTTAAATTCAACTATTATAAAATGTTTTCATTTTTCTGTTTTTACTGCAAAAATTGTGGAAAACTTTGTATAATAGTCTTCAGGAAAGGAGGTCAAAAGAGATGCTAAATAAATGGCAAACAGTATTAGACGAGATAAAAAGCAGTGTCTCAGACATGGCCTTCAATACTTATTTCGTTGGCACGGAGTTTGTATCTGAAGAAGATGGGATTGTGACTTTTTCAGTTAAAAACACCTTTGCACAATCCACGGTAGATAAAAAATACCGCAATCAAGTGCTCGCCGCACTAAAAGAAGCGGGCTATAAATGTACTGACTATAAAATCGTCGTAAGCAGCAATCAAACCGCGAAGGTTGTTCGTCGTCCAATCGAAGTCCCTCTTAATGCGCCTACTACTCCTAAAATCCCAGAAAGATCATTTACTCCAATTCCTCAAAAGCCAGCTAAAAATAAATTAAATCCTAAATATACCTTAGATAATTATGTAGTTGGTAGTAATAATGATCTAGCCGTAAGTGCCGCTCACGCAATTATTGAAAATCCCGGGATGAGATATAACCCGTTTTTCCTCTATGGTGGCTCCGGTTATGGTAAAACTCACTTAATTCAAGCAATTGGAAATGAGCTGCAAAAGCTACACCCAGAGTTTAATATTATGTATATTACAACTCAGGAATTTTATCTCGATTATGTTGCGTCGATGAAAAATAAAATCGACGGCTTCCAGGATAAATATAGTAAGCAAGACGTATTAATAATTGACGATTTCCAGTTTATTCAAGGTAAAAATGCTTCACAGATTGCATTTTTCCATACTTTTAATGAACTCTACGAAAATGGAAAACAAGTAATTGTTGCTTCAGACCGTCTACCAAGTGAGATTAAAGAGGTAGATACTCGTCTCGCTAGCCGCCTAACAATGGGAGTAGCGATCGATATTCAGCTACCAGACTTTGAAACACGTTGTGCAATTCTAAAAGCGAAAGCAGATATTCTCGGCGGTACAATCGATAATACTACCGTGGAATATATTGCGGAAAACTTTAATACTAATATTCGCGATCTCGAAGGCGCATTGAATCGTATTTTATTACTTGCTGAAATGAACGGGGTTTCTACGAGCCAAGTAATTGATCAGATGACTCCTGTTACACCGAGCGGTACTAGACATATCTCACCAAAACAGGTTATTGATAAGGTAGCTAAATATTACAATCTAAACTCAAAAGATATTCTCGGAAAGAGCCGCATAAAAGACATAAAGAATGCTCGCCAAATTGCTATGTATCTCATGAATAAAGAGTTAAGTCTTAGCACTACTAAGATTGGCCGCGAGTTAAGTAAAGATCATTCTACAGTAATTCATGGTATTGATATGGTAGATAAAAG
>JAFWLZ010000059.1 GCA_017510835.1 Candidatus Saccharimonadota bacterium | reverse complement strand
TATCATCAGGTAACTGAAGATGATTTTGATGAGCTGGCGCTGCTGATCTCCAATCAGTGGGCGACGCCCGAGATAAGGAACAATCCGATCGACACTAAATTGTTAAAAAACTTGGGCCTTAACTAACAAGCATCCGAAATCGGAACTCCCTCGCAGTTAAAACTATCTCTTATCTTATACCATCCCGGGCAGCAAGTCAAGCACTTTTTTCGACTTTTTTTGAAAAATGCGCTTTTTATTTCGCCTACCTTTCATTTCTACGTCACCAACCCACCGTATTTCCGCACAAAGCTACTGCGAAATTAGTTTCCATTTCGGAAACTAATCCTCTCTGGAATCAACCTCTTCCAGAGAAAACAATTTTCCATTTCGGAAACCAGATTTCAAGTGCCCAAAATGCGTTGTCCTTATGTTTGCCAGACAATAACAAGAACTAGATAATAAAAATATGCTATTCCCATACAAACATAAAAAGCGGTTTCTATATGAAGAAAATATCTATTTTACTGCCGCCCAAATCTGCGAAATGCTAAATATCAGTAAATCTTGCCTCAGTAAGCAACTCAAGAAAGTTCTCGATATCCCCGGTTGCCTTTCCGCCTATTTTCGCGCCGATTATCATGGTCGAAATAGTTACAAATATCGCCGCTTTAAACTAATGCATTACAACCTAAATACAGTTGCCGCCATAGCCTACCGCATCAATAATGACGCCTGCAAAAAATTTCTCGATAGCCACCACCGCGTACTATATGGTCTCCACTTAAGAACCACTGGCACAAATTATTTTATCCCAAGTTGCCCAGAGCCAGGAGAATTCCTCTTTTATGCCGACAGGAACTGCCCGCCTTATCAATTAGATTTCGAAGATTAGAAGCAATACGCCATCAAAAGCCCAATTCCAAGACCCAAAATACCACCAACAATCGCCTGCGGGACCGTATGGCCTTCAATTACTTTTACCTTTTTCTTCTTATAATTGCGATCCATAATCATAACATTTAGCAGTTTTCCCTGCTCGCCCACCGCATAGCGCACATTAACTGCGTCATAGACCACTATAATCGCCATACAGAGCGACAAAACACTAATTGGGGCAAAGATACCAAACTTGCACATTAGGAACGTCGTAAGGCCCGTAAAACTCGCCGTATGGCCACTTGGCATACCACCGCTCCGAAAGAAGCAGTCAAAGATCTCCTGAAAGCTCATCCGTCCCTTATTCCGAATTAAATCCCCTATTAGTTTTCCTGCCTGAGCCACAAACCATCCGATTACGAATGCTAGTAAGCCACCTAACCCAGTTATATCTTCCATATCCTTATATTAACACAAAAAGAAACCCTCGCCATAACCTCGGCGAGGGTATAAACCGGAACAATTATTAACTCTCTCTTTTCTAATATTGTTCCATTATGTTTTAAAATTACAAATGCTATTGAATCCTTCTTCTAGTTCGGCGCAGGAGCTTATAAGGTACTTGGAGGAAAGTAGGGCTCCTTCATTTCCTTCTTTCAGGCGGCCCGTAATGCCTCATTCCAGCTACATATCTTTGAGCGATTTGCGATAATAAATATCAACCGTCAATTGAGCCTTCAGATTCAACCTGCTACTTTCGTGCCCCTTCCTATGGATATTACTCCTCATCCTCGTAAGGATTCCACACGACACGCTTTTCCCGAACTTGCATTTGCAATAAACACATTATAGCACACTCGTCATATTTTGTCAATAGCAACACAAAAAGCCCCCTTTATGGGGGCTTTTTTTCGCTAGAAGACTATTTCTTCTTTGCTGCAGGCTTTGTCGCCTTTGCGGCTGATTTCTCTGCTTTTGCAGGGGCTTTCGCGTCAGCCTTTGGCTCTTCTTCCTCTGGCTCTTCCTTCGGTAGAATACCGATTGAAGCTACCGCGTCGCCATCATTGAGGCGCATTACGCGAACACCCTGCGTTGCACGGCCCAAAGTAGGAATATCTTTCACTGCTACGCGAATCGCCTGACCACCAGTCGACATCATGATTACCTCTTCCGCCTCTGGATCGAGCGTATGCACCGCTGCGATTGGGCCAGTCTTAGAGGTGATCGCCGCAACCTTAACACCTACGCCGCCACGCTTATGTGGTGGGAAGTTAGTCGCCGCCGTCATCTTACCATAACCCTTTGTCGAAATAACAATCAGCTTCTGATTCTCTGGGTCAGAAACGACATCCATGCCGACCACCGTATCGTTTGGACGGAGACGGACGCCGCGAACGCCACGTGCTGCGCGACCCATTGGGCGGACTTCCTTCTCATTGAAGCGTACCGCCTGACCAGCTGAGGTCGAGATGATAATATCATTCTCACCAGTTGTACCACGAACCCAGCGCAGCTCATCACCTTCATCAAGCTTGATCGTAATCAAACCATTCGTGCGAATATTCGCATAGTCCTTGAGTGCAGTCTTCTTTATCGTACCCTTCGAAGTTGCCATAAAGAGGAAGCCATTTTCGCCCGCCTCAGTACCCTGCTTAATCACAGAGGTAATCTTCTCTTCTGGGTGGAGGCTCAAGAGGTTGACCGAAGCCGTACCCTTCGCTATTAGAGATGACTGTGGAATTTCGTAAGCCTTAATACGGAAGATACGTCCTTGGTTCGTGAAGAATAAGAGATAATCATGGCTATTTGCCAAGATAATCGTATCAATTACATCTTCTTCCTTCGTCGTCATACCGCGACGGCCCTTACCGCCTCTGTTCTGCTTCTTGAAATCGTTCTGAAGTACGCGCTTAACGTAACCTTGCGCAGTCAAGAGAACGACGCTCTCCTCATCTGGAATCAAATCTTCCTCAGCAAACTTACCGAGCTCATGATTAATAATCTTACTGCGACGAGGATCACCGTATTTCTCTTTCATCGCGAGGAGCTCTTCCTTAATAACATCGAGAATTGCCTGTTCGGAAGCAAGAATTGCCTCGAGTTTCGCAATGAGCTCATGAAGTTCCTTGAGTTCGTTCTCAATCTTATCGCGTTCGAGTCCTTGGAGACGGCGAAGCTGCATTGCAAGAATAGCGGCAGCTTGTACCTCTGATAGGCCAAAGCGTTCCATGAGGCGCTTATCTGCATCATCATAAGATTCGCGAATCGTTTTAATCACCTCGTCGATATGATCGAGCGCAATCTTCAAACCTTCGAGAATATGTGCACGTTCCTTCGCCTTGTTGAGGTCAAATTCTGTGCGGCGACGAATAACTTTTTGACGGTGCTTGATAAACTCAGCGAGTATTTCCTTGAGACCCATAACTTTAGGTTGAATACCGTCTACGAGTGCCAATACGTTGTAATGGAAGGTAGTTTGTAAACCAGTTAATTTATACAGCTGATTCAAAATCTTCTTCGGGAAGGCGTCTTTCTTGAGCTCAACTACGACGCGTATCTTGCCACGAGCCGATTCATCGCGCGCATCGGCAATATGATCAAGCTTCTTTGCGAGCACAAGTTCGCGTACCTTATCGACAAAGGCCTCCTTGCTCATACCGTAAGGTACCTCTGTAATTACAATTGCGAAGCGACCATTTTTCTTCTCTTCGATATTTGCAACCGCACGAATCGTCACCGAACCACGACCAGTCTCATAGGCCTGCTTCATTGGCGCGCCGCCATAAACCTCAGCACCAGTTGGGAAATCTGGACCCTTGACGTGCTTCATGAGCTCTTCAAGTGTAATGTCTGGATTATCAATCTGCGCAATCGTTGCATCGACAACTTCACCAAGGTTATGCGGTGGAATGTTGGTTGCCATACCGACTGCGATACCCATCTGACCATTCAAGAGAATGTTCGGCACTGCTGCCGGCAACACTACTGGCTCCTGCTCGGTACCATCGAAGTTATCGCGAAAATCAACGGTGTTCTTCTCAATATCGGCAAGGAGTTCTGCGCCCACCTTATCCATGCGAGCCTCAGTGTAACGTGAAGCAGCCGCTTCATCGCCGTCCATCGAACCGAAGTTACCCTGACCTTCGACGAGCGTGTAGCGCATCTTCCAAGGCTGAGCAAGGTTCACCATCGAATCATAAATCGACGAATCGCCGTGCGGGTGGTATTTACCCATCACTTCACCGACGATACGAGCGGACTTAACTGTAGCGTGCGGAGCCTTCCAGCCGTTCTTATTCATTGCGTACAAGATACGGCGGTTGACCGGCTTGAGACCATCGCGCACATCTGGAAGCGCACGATCAATCAAGACCGACATCGAATAGCGAAGGAAGCTATCCTCCATCACGTTCTCGACCGTCAACTCTTCAACGCCATCTTCGGCCTTGTGAGCTTGTAGGCCACCAACCTTTACGAGTTCTTCCTCTTCTGGAGCCGTCGCTCCAAGAGTTTCATCGACGCCCTTGTCGTCTGCGCTATCAGGAACATTCCCAACTTTGCTTTCGTCGCGTTCGTCTTCTGGATTATTTACTGTCTTTTTCTTATCTGCCATTTCTCATTCCCTCCTTAGAAGTCCAAATCATCCAGATCGACCGTCGCCGCTCTCGATTGAATAAAGTTTTTACGGAGTTCTGCTTCGTCACCCATCAGCTTCGTAAAGATTGCGTCTGCCTTCTCGGCATCCTCAATATTTACGCGAATAAGCGTACGATTTTCTGGGTTCATTGTCGTCTCCCAGAGCTGAGCTGCATCCATCTCACCAAGACCCTTAAAGCGTTGCTGTGCTGTATAACCAGCCTGATTAAAGGTTTCATCATCTGGATTAATCTTTGTACCAGCCGCCTTACGCTCTGCGATTTTCTTTGCCAAAGTCTGCTCGAGTGCTTCCTCGTTATAGATATATTCAATCTTACGAGTGTTACCAGTACCCTTAATGAGACCAAATAGAGGCGGCTTTGCTAAGTAAACGTGACCAGCCTTAATTACCTCTGGCATATAGCGGAAGAAGAAAGTCAAAAGTAGAGTTGAAATATGTGCACCATCGACATCCGCATCGGTCATGAACACAATCTTGTAATAACGGAGACCATTTATATCAAAAGTATCGCCGATACCGACACCAAGCGCCTTAATCAAAGATACAATCTCGGCATTCGCGAACATTTTATCAAGACGTGCACGCTCGGTGTTAAGAACCTTACCACGAAGCGGCAAAATTGCCTGAATCTTCGAATCGCGACCTTCCTTTGCGGAACCCGCCGCAGAGTTACCCTCTACGATAAAGAGTTCGCACTCGGTACGATCTCGAGATGAACAGTCAGCCAATTTTGAAGGCAAATTCAATCCTTCAAAGGCACCCTTACGAATAACGTTATCGCGGGCTGCACGAGCGGCCTTACGAGCGCGCGCTGCGAGTGTTGCTTTATTTACGATCTTTTTCGCAACATCTGGATGCTCTTCGAGATAGTAAGCGAAGTATTCGCTCAT
>JAFWLZ010000058.1 GCA_017510835.1 Candidatus Saccharimonadota bacterium | reverse complement strand
TTATTGCTTTGACAAAATGCGAAGGTCTCGACGAAGAGATTATTAAGATGCAAATGCAATCGATTCTCGAGCAAAATCCGGACGCGAAAACCTTCACGATTTCCAGCTCTGCGCATCAGGGGCTTACTGAAGTACTTCGCGAACTCTGGCGGATTATCGACGCAAGCAAAATTGAGGAAGCGCCAATTGAGACCGAAGAAGAATCGGATATTCCGGTAATTACACTTGAAGCAAAAGAACAGAAGCATCGCGCGCACCATCAGAAATATCAGATGGGCGAGCGCAATACGATTATGCAGATTGATCCGCAGACGGATTATTCTGACGACGAGCTACTTGACGAATAAGCATAATCGTGATAAATTAACTACAAGCTGGTACGCTCTGCGGGGTTCCACTGAGATTGTGGACAGTGTGGAGACTAGATACAAAAATAAAAACAGCGGATTAAAACAAACATTTGCTTTGTGCCCCTGGGTGGGCGCGTAGCAGCGAGAAAGCGCCATCTTGCCCCGCAAATGGCGCTTTTGTTATATAATATGCTTATGGATAAACAAAAACTTCACTACGATGGTCCAGTAGTTTTAGTTGTACTTGACGGCGTGGGCATTCGCGAGAGCGAAAACTATAACGCCGTAAAGAAAGCTCACCTAGAAACCTACAATCACTTAATCGAAGACTATCCTTGCGCAGCGATTAATGCGAGCGGCAAATGGGTGGGTATCCCGGATGGAGACATGGGTAATAGTGAAGTTGGCCATAATGCGATGGGCGCTGGCGAGATTGTGCTTCAGCGTAGCGCTGCTGTTGAAGAAGCGATAATGGGCGGCAAAGCCTTCACTGAGCCAGTTTGGCAGGATACGATAAAACGCGTCGTCGATAATAATTCGACTTTACATTTTATGGGTATTTTTAGCGATGGCAACGTTCATTCGAATATTACCCATCTCGAAAAAATGCTCGAGCAGGCAAAGAAGGATGGTGCTAAACGCGTCCGTATCCATGCTCTAATTGATGGTCGTGACGTACCACCGCAAAGTGAGCCGAAATATATTCAGCGTATTGAGAAATTCATTAAAGATCTTGGCGACCCAGATTATAAAATTGCGAGTGGTGGTGGCCGGATGGTGATTACTTGCGACCGCTACGAAAATGACTGGGGAATGGTTGAACAGGGTTGGCATACGCACGTGCTCGGTGAAGGTCGTCAATTCGAAAGCGCTACCGAGGCAATCGAAACATATCGCAAAGAGCAGCCGGGTCTTCAGGATCAGTATATGCCTGCATTCGTTATTGCAAAAAATGGCCAGCCAGTTGGCACGATTAATGATGGCGATGCGGTAATATATATCGATTTTCGCGCTGATCGTGCAATTGAAATCGCGCAAGCTTTCACCTATAATGATTTTCCGTATTTTGACCGTATTCGTCGCCCAGACGTGCGTTTTGTCGGTATGACGGAATATAACGAAGATCTCCATGTTCCGCAATATACACTAGTTAAGACGCCCGAGTTTAAACATACTCTTACGAAGCATCTATCGGATCACGGCATTCGCCAATACGCGATTTCCGAAACAGTGAAATTTGGTCATATTACTTATTATTTCAACGGCAATTCTCATGATATTCCAAATGGCGAGGCTGAGGAGGAAATTCCATCCTATAAAGAGCCATTTAATACGCGTCCATGGATGAAATCTGCCGAAATCACTGATCGGCTAATTGAGGCAATCGAGAGCGGTGAATTCGATTTTCTGCGTATTAATTATCCAGGCGGTGACATGGTAGGTCACTTTGGCGAATTACAGCCGACGATGATTGCGATGGAGGCGATTGATATTTGTTTGAAGCGCATTGTTGAGGCGGTAAATAAGCTTGGCGGCATTACAATCATCACGGCCGACCATGGCAATGCGGAAGAATTAATCGACGAGAAGGGCAACCCGAAGACTTCGCATACGACGAATAAAATCCCATTTGCACTAGTCGATGAAACTGAGAATCGTAAGAAATACGCCCTAGCTAAAGGTGAATTTGGTCTTGCGAACGTTGCAGCAACAATCGCAGATTTGCTCGGCGTCGAGCGCAATGAGACCTGGCTCCCATCGATAATTGAGGTGAAAGAATGAATCCGCTCGCAATAGTAATCTCGGCAAACATTGCGGCTGCTTTTGTGTTGTTTTGCGGTATTAAGCTATTTGACCTCGGCAGCGACTTCGCCGAATTAATACGTCGCCACGGCGCTTTTCTCGGACTAGTTGTCGCGCTCGTAACAATCTTTAATTTTCTTTTGACGGATACTGCCGAAATACTGAATAGCGACCTTATATTTTGGACGGTTTTTGTCAGTATGATTTGTTTTGCTATTCTCGGCCGCCTTACTGATCTTATTAAAGTAAAACTCCTTAGTCATAAACGCGGCAAAACGAAAAAACACGCAAGTCCATCCGCGCTATCAGTAGTTACTATAGTTTTAATCGAATTAATAATTGGCATAATCTATGGTCTTGTTGCTGGAGTTAGTTTTATTGTGACGACTGGAACTGGCGTAATGGTGCTGTGTGCACTAATCCTTCTCCGTATTATTGGTAAGGTCGAGACAATCCGGCAGTATCAAGAGGCAGGTTTTTCGCGCAGACAAAATATAGTTGCTCTTGTCATTTCATTTTGCGCTTCACCTATCGCCGCAATCATTACGTACCTATTCTTGCGGGGCAATTATCGCTCAGCGGGCGTACTGATGGCGACAGCGGCGGGCTTCCTAATCTACATTAGCTTATATCGCGCCCTTACAGTTATTGTAAAAAAGTATAAAAATCGCTAAACTATAGGTATTATGCAGATCAAGAAAGCTATTATTCCAGTTGCAGGCTGGGGCACTCGCCGCTTGCCTATTACTAAAGTTATCGAAAAAGCAATGCTCCCAATCGGCAATCGCCCGCTTGCGGATTATGTTGTTGAAGATTGCGCTAAAGCCGGCATCGAAGAAGTTTATATTGTTATTGATGAAAAACCATTTTCTCAAATAAAAGCCTATTATGAAGAAAATGCTAAATTAAACGATTATCTCGTCGCGCGCGGTAAAAGCGACAAGCTTTCGCTCGCTGATACTAATCGTCCAGGTATGAAGATTAATTTCTTCTGTCAAAAAGACGTTGATGCTCGTTATGGCTCTGCCTGTCCGGTCGCGCAGGTGGTTGAGGAATTTAATATTAATGAGCCAACCGTTGTCTTGATGGGCGACGATTTTATCTATAATGCGGATGGTTCTTCCGATCTTGCTCGTCTTATGGAATGTATTAAGGAGCCGACCGATTCTGCAATGCTTGCTACTGAAATTGATCCGAATGATGTTGAGAAGTATGGCGTTCTTAAGGTTGATGACGGCATCTTAACTGGTATCTATGAAAAGCCAAAGAAAGAAGATGCGCCAAGCAATCTGATTAATATTAGCAAATATATTATGTCGCCTGTATTATTAAAGCGTATCGTTGGTTACTGTCACGAGCACGATTTTGGCCCTGGCGACCAAGAGTATCTTATTACTGATCCGATCATTGATCATATTAAGGCCGGCGAGAAGATCTATGTGAAGCCAATTCAGGGCGAATATCTCGATGGTGGATCTGAAGCTGGCTGGCTCCATGCAAATAATGTTGTTTGCGGCGGCAAATAATGCGCATCTCGGTTCGTGTTAAACCAGGCACAAAAGGCGCTACGCGTCTAGAAAAACAAGAAGACGGCAGTTATGTCGCCTTTTTGCATGCTCGCGCCCATGACGGGGAAGCGAATAAAGCATTGTTAGAATTGTTATCTGATGAGTTTCATATTGCTAAGACGAGCATAACAATTGTTTCTGGTGCAAAATCGCGCGACAAAATAATCGAACTATAAAAAGCCCCTCATTTAAGAGAGGCCCCTACTTAGAATGATCAATTCGGCACATCGAAGTGTTCTTTTCCGCGCAGATATGACTCCATTAAGTTTAGCGATATGACGCAGTGTTCGAGTTTACTAATACTATCTACTCTCTCATCGCCATACTTTTTACGTTCTTCAGCTGAAGCCTTATTCCAGTCTTTTAGAGTGCTAAGCCATAATTTTCGCTTATCTTTCCACTCCTTGTGAACCTGACGTGGCGTCATGCCGCTATAAGTGTCAAAGTCGATTATCCACTCTTGCCTCATAATCCAACTTGCTGCGTCACCTTGAAAACCGAATACGAAGTCCTTGTCGGAACCTTCATCCGGAGCCGCGAGCAGTTCCTTATTTCTTGAGAAACAGTCCGCAATTACCGCAGGCACTTTCTTCAAAGTTGAAAGCAAATAATACATGTCGTAGTTCTGGACATAAACAGTGTTACCGATTTTTTTCTTCATTCTCCCCACCTCCAAAATAAAAATACACGGCTAAGCCGATGTATCGATTATATCACTAAATTACGATTAAAGGATTTTTTCGTCCTTAATATCGTCTGGGAGATAATTCTTATCGAGCTTAAAACCGGCTTCCCATTTTTGGCCTTCGCCGAAACCAAGATCTTTCATGAGCTTAGTCGGTGCATTGCGCAGCCAAATTGGCACTGGCAGTCCCATCGTCCGGCGTGCCAAATCTTGTGCTTTATACCAAGCATCGGTTGTCTCGCGGGATTTCTTTGCCTTAGCGAGTGCTGTAACGACGTGCGCGAGAATGAGTCCACTTTCTGGCATGCCGATTCGCTCGACTGCCATAAAAGCGTTAAGTGCGAGATCGAGCGCGCCATTGCCGGCAAGCCCGATATCTTCGGAGGCGAAAATCACCATGCGTCGTGCAACAAACTTTGGATCCTCGCCAGCATTGAGCATACGTGCGAGATAATAGAGCGCCGCATCAGCATCGCCGCCTCGCATTGATTTAATGAATGCGGAAATATTATCGTAATGGTTGTCGCCTTTCTTGTCATAGCCAGGTACCTTGCGGCCGGCGGCTTCAAGCACTTCCTGGACGCCAACTTTCTGCGACAAACTGAGCGCTAGTTCGAGGTCGCCGAGCGCAGAGCGCGCATCACCGCCAGATAGTTCGGCAAGATAATCGATCGCTGCTTTTGAAACGCGTTTCGTTGCCTTCTCAGCCTTGATTGCGCGTTTCAAAACAGTAATAATGTCATCTTTACTAAGATGTTTTACAATCACGACGCGACTGCGGGAAAGAAGTGGGGAAATTACTTCAAAGCTTGGGTTTTCGGTCGTCGCGCCAATTAGAGTAATCAGACCAGATTCAACATGTGGCAAAAATGCATCCTGCTGTGCCTTATTGAAACGATGGATTTCGTCTACGAAGAGTACGGTGCGCTGCTTAAGATTCCAGTTACGCTTCGCCGCCTCGACAACTTTCTCGACATCTTTCTTTCCGGCAGTCACTGCAGATATTTCGACAAAATCCGCCTTAAATTCATTTGCGATAATACGCGCAAGCGTAGTCTTACCGGTTCCGGGTGGCCCCCAGAAAATGATGTTTACCGGCTCTTGTTTGCGCACGATTTCGGTCAAAATCTTGCCGTCGCCAATGATATCGTCTTGGCCGACAACCTCATCGAGTGTCTTCGGGCGCATGCGCTCGGCTAGAGGTATCCTATTGTCCATATTTCTCCTTTAGGACTTCGCGCGCCTCGCGTAAAATCGCTAGTTCGCGTGCAGTGAAGAAATGCGCCTGATAAATCATATCAGAAGTGTCTACACCTTCGACGGCAGTAATTGCATCATCGATCGAATCGAACCACTTTACTTCAAAACCGTCTTCTTTCTCGTCTTCCATTAGATTGCGCTCGGTCTGTTTTGCGGCACGTGCTAGCCAAGCATAGGAACGATTGAATTGCTCGAATTTGTGACGTGTTTCATGTGTGTAACCGAGCGGGCAGAGCAGCTCAATTTCGTAGCCCGCCTCCTCAAGCACTTCACGTTTCAGCGCCTCTTCGATTAACTCGCCGTCATCAATGCCGCCACCGGGCAGTTTATAATAACCGCGATTCGTTGCGTCGATTAATGCTACGCGGTAATTCTCGTCAACTAGAACCGCTCGTGCCGCATCACGATATTCGAAATTATCTTCGTCCTTGTCTTCCGGAAAACTAAAATCACTATCGCGGAATTTTGCGATACATTTATCTAGAATCAAGTTCACCTTATAATCTGTAAAATCATTCATCTCATTAAAATGAAAATAGGCATCAACCTTATTGCCTTTGAAGACTTCCGGCATCCAATGTTCATCGTCGCCCCACATCTGATCATATGGCATCGCATTAATCTTATACCATTGCGGCGCTAGCTCGTCGGTTTCGACTGGCTCACCTTCGAAATCATCGCTCATGTAGACGTGTAAGATATTAGTTTCCGGCTTGCCTGAAAAATATAAATCACGGAAAATAATCTGCCCCATTTCTTCGCAGGTTTTAACATGTATGCCGACTTCCTCTTCGGTTTCACGGATTGCTGCATGTTTGTAAGTCTCGCCCGGCTCGACTTTGCCGCCAGGACCATTAATCTTGCCTTGTCCAAAGCCACGCTTCTTAATGCCGAGCAATACTTCGTCACCACGTTTTAGAAACATAAATGCCAAGTGTCGAGCCATGAGCCTCCTACATATTTATTTGTCTAGTTCTTAAGATATATAATACGCCATTGACGAGGCCCCAGTCTAGGGTGACCGGTGTTTTCAGGATTTTTTCCATCTTCTTTGCGGCGCGGTAGAGTTTTTGTACTTCGCTCGCTTCAAGTACAAGCTCTTCCTCGTTGCTTTCGAGAGAAACCGTCCCATCCTTTTTGTCGACCAGAATCATGTCCGGCTCCTCGTCATTTCCGAGGACACTATTATTTGCCCAAAGTTTCACTTCAATTAGGATCTCGCTCCGTTCGCCGGTGTATGGATTTAGCGAATGTACCTTGCCGCGAAATTCGCCATCTAGATACTCCTGGATAATAATCGCACTTTGTTCGCCACGGCGTTTAGCATTATCCTGGATATAGTTAATAGCGGAAATTAAATTATTACGGCCGACCGGTCCGATGACCTCGTATTTTTCAGGAGTTTCTCGCAGAGAAGCGCAGAGGATGACTTTATCAAATTTAAGCTCGTCAAATTTTCGAAGTAGTTCATTGCTCATTCCGTAGCCGACATATTTTCCGATCGGCACGACAAGACCATGCGCTACCGCGAGACCGGCACGCATCGTTTTTGTTAAATTGGCTCCTAGCTCTCCGACAAGATCTGGATTATCGCTGTCGCCGAGCAATAAAACACTTCCCATATCTGTTAATTATACCACATCTGATTGACTAAACAGCCATTTTGTGCTATAATGAAAGAATGCCGGGTAGTTTTGAAACCCGAAGTAGACCCCACTGACGGGGAATTGTATTTTAGGAGGAATGCCCATGAAGTATGAAGAGATTATGAAAGAAATTACTGACCTTCTTGCAAGATTGGAAGCGATAACTGGCGAGCAGGCGCTAATCGGAAAGAGACTGAATGAATTGTTTGCAATGCTTGTCGATGAAGTCGAGACTGAAGTAAAAGAGATAGAACTCGAAGAGGACCCGGAAGATGATGGCGAAGATGTTGTTTCGGATATTCTTAATGGTCCGATGGATGACGAGCAGAGAGAACTATTGGTTGCGGCCGGTCTGATTGAGCCGGAAAAGCCAAAGGATCCGCCGACCGAAGAGTTGATTGCGACTCCGGAGGAAGCAAAAGCTGCCGAGGAGGCTCTTGGTAAAGTAGAAGAAGTCGCTCCGCCTCCATCGAAACCGAAGGCAAGAGTCTCTGCGATGAGCAGACTGTCTGCGAAAAAAGCGGATTCAGAGCCGGAAGACGATGATGACGACGATGACGACGATGATGAATATGAGCTTGAATTTCTTTCAGGGGACCCAGACGAGAACGGAGAATACCCTGATCCAGACGATTGATGCACCTCCAAAAAACCACCGACCCATTTGTCGGTGGCTTTTTATTATCTATTTTGTGGTGAGACCAGCGTCCATCAGGAGTTTGACTTGTTTGTAATCATTATCGGTATTCCAGTTACCATAGAAACCGTCAGCAGTATATTTATCGAAGACGAAGCGCGGTACGCCGCCGTTAATTTTGCTCTGGGCTTTTCGTGTGTTCGTATCTAGCTCAGATAAGGTTTCTTCGTTATTAATACAGCTTTTCATCTTTTCGTAATCTAAGCCGTCAATATCTTTCGCAACGTGATAGAAGAAGCTCTTTTCGAGATCCGGAATTTTCGGCGAAGTCTTGTCTACGCCGATGCCTTTCGAGTGGTAATCTTCAAAAATCTGCGCGAGTAAGGCGTAATAATAATCCCAGAAGTTCCCTTCGCGTGCAGCACAGTAGGCTGCGATACCGGCTGGCTTGCTGTTGTTTGAATGACCGTTCACATAGTTTATGTCAGTTACACGTATTTCGAAGAGGACATTTTCGTCCTTGATGTAATGCTGCTCGAAATCTTCAAGATTTGCTGCGACCGCATCAGAAAACTTGTCGCAATATGGGCAAAAGATGTCAGTGTACATTACGAAATGATGTTTTGCAGTATCTTTATCGCCTTTCGACATTGCCGCATTCCAAGTATCCATATCGGGACCGGCTGGATTGATTGCGTTAAAAACGACCAAGGTCACTAAAAAGCCCACTACTAAAACTAAAGCGCCAATTCTAATAGCTTTTTGCATACTCCTCCTTCAATTACCTTAATTATATCATTTTTGTTTGGCGGCTAATATTGTGACGTAGTTCGTGTAGCCGAGTTTCACGAAAGAATAGATCAGCAAAGCGAAGGCTAAAACTGTAAAGACGTAACCTAGTCCCTCTGCAAGCGCAACCGCCGCACTTCCAGCAATTGCGGATAGAAGCGGCGTAAGAAGCCCGATTCCGCAGCTTGGGCATCCTAGGGCAATAAATCCAAGTACTGCGCCGATCCCGCTCGTGCTGGCGCCATCTAGGGCGCTTGCTCTTTCTCGGTGACGCCAGGCAAAGACGAGATGCATGATTATGATCGACTGCAACAACGATAGAAGAATGATCGTGATGCCGTAAAATGAACAGAAGTTCTCTAGCATTGCTGGAAAAATTCGCCCGGCTACTTCTAGCTTGCGATCGAAAGGCAGTCCGGACCAGATTAGCTGCCAGTTACTACTACCGTCGCGAAAAAATGTAAGAAAATACAAGAAAAAGATTAGGCAAAAGAGAAAAAGTAGAATCGCCTTTGGACGCTTTAAAATCAAACCGGTGCTAGCACAGGCAAACTTAAGTCTATCTATTACCGTTTCGGCTATTTTTCGGACTGCCATAGACCATGAATATTACAAAATGCGTAAGCGCGAACTTTGCCTTTTCCGTCCATTTTGGAGAATTTTATAACTGGAGGCGTTTTTAGGCCGAGTCGTTGGATTTCTACGCGATCGCCGTCTGTTAGAGCAATCCACTCGATGCGATGCTCTGGCTCCATAGGATGAAGTTGAATTCCGACCTGAACCTCGGTGTCATTCTGGTTGAGCTCGATGATTGGGGCGTGCTTTTCGCTCCCCTCTGTTCCGTGGATATGATCAAGAATTTCCATATCGGTGCCGCAGCAATTAGGGCGGACGTTTGGATCAATCATGACAAATAATAAGTTCCCGCAAGTATTGCAGCGATAGAATTTTAAACCTTCCTGTTCTTCAGACATAAACCTCCTTTTGTTATTTTTATTTTAACTTATTTTTTATGCTTTTTCTACCATCAAACCGCAAATACATTTCACACTAAAATTTGAAAATGTCAATAGATTTTCAGCTTCCACCCCTGTTAATCTTTGAAATATGATATAATATTTTTCGAAAAAGTCAATGTTGACGTAAAAAATGCTTGCGTATAAAATAATAGCAAGAGGTGTTTGTATCGGACGAATCGTTGAGAGATTCGCCGGATGCGAAAAATGAGTCCCTGTCTGCGAGGACTTATTTTTTTACTCTTTTATGTGCTAAAATAGATGCATGGTGCGTTGGCGGAGCAGTTACGCAGCGGTCTGCAAAACCGCGTAGACCAGTGCAACTCTGGTACGCACCTCCAGATTATTTAGGTCAGTGGCCCGAGTGGCGGAATTGGTATACGCGGCGGACTTAAAATCCGCTTC
>JAFWLZ010000057.1 GCA_017510835.1 Candidatus Saccharimonadota bacterium | reverse complement strand
GCCAAAATTTGCTATAATTAAAGCATAATTATTTACAGGGAGTAGATAAGGTGAAAAAGGTAGTTTTTGCGCTCATTGGCGCTCTAGCAATGGCATCAATTCCGCTAAATGTCAATGCTACTGACGAATGCGTTATTCGTGTTAATAGCGGTGAAACAAAAACCATCAACTACAACACTAACGGCTGCCGTGTCGAAAATTATGGCACTCTTAATATCGTAAACGGCGCAAATATCTCTAAATATACTCAAAATAGCTACGCCGCAATCGATAACTACGGTACGCTTAATGTTTCTGGCGGTACGATCTATGCTGATTATGGCTACACAATCATGAATCATGCAGGCAACGTCAATATCTCTGGCGGCACGATTCATTCTATTCTTCATCAAGCCGTTTGGGGTAAAGCTAGCACTAATACTAAAGTTACTGGCGGCACTCTAAAAGGAGCGATTGGCGGCGAGGAAGTCATTTATTCTAACGGCAACCTCACAATCTGCGGCGGCAATTTCAATGGCCCTCGCTCAAATCGTGGCACCGCAACCGAAACCGCAAACTGCCCAAAACCGGCTGAACCGGCCAAGGCAAATACCGAACCAGAAAAACACACTATCACTGTTACGGTATCTGTTAAGAAAAATGAAACTACAAACGCCGCTGCAACAAAAGCAGTCGCTACAACTGCCAAAGCTACGAATAAAACTGTAGCTACACAGACGCAAGCTACCACTACCACTCAAAAAGCAGAAGATAAGCCTGCGGAAAAGAAAGAGGCTACTCCAAAGAAAACCGAAACCGAAAAAACCGAAAAGGATAATGACGACAAACAGACCGAAGACAGCAACTTATTCGTCTTTGCGATTGCTGCTATCATTACAGTATTCGGCACCGCAACTGCCGCTATCGTAACTAGCCGCATTCGTCATTAATCACTGCGAGTAAAAATAACTCTCCGACAAGGGGAGTTATTTTTTTGTATAATTAAACTATGGAATTTGAAAAAGCCTACAATAGTCTCAACGAACAACAACGCCAAGCCGTCGATTATATCGACGGACCACTACTTGTCATTGCTGGTCCAGGCACCGGAAAAACTCAGCTTCTTTCTGTTCGCGTCGCAAATATTTTAAAACAAACTGACGCTTCGCCAGACAACATCCTTTGTCTTACTTTTACCGAAGCAGCGGCTAACAATATGCGCCATCGCCTCGCCGATTTTATCGGCCCCGAGGCTTACAAGGTTAACATCCATACTTACCATTCCTTTGGCTCAATTATTCTGAACGAACATCGTCCAGACCTCAAAAATAGCATCGATGAACTCGAACGTTTTCAGATTATTCATGGCATCCAGCAAAAACTCAAAATCACCGATCCACTACGCGGCGATTTCTGGACAAAACAAATCATCTCCGCCATCGGCAATCTCAAAGCTGCCGCAATTAGTGCCGACGACATCGATAAAATCCTTCATCGCAACATCGAAGATAATGCCAAAATCCTCTCCGCAATCGAACTTGATCTCGAAGGTATCAGCAAACGTTATCCAGCAAACATCCCACATTACCAAGGCATTCTCGAAGCACTCAAAGATTTCGTCGACGACAGCGGAAACTATATTACTGACCGCGTCGAGCCAATCGCCAACATTTATTATCGTACGTTAGGGAATATTCTTCTAAAATATGACGGCGAAACAAGCATCGCTAATGAGCTTCGCGACTGGCGCAGTAAAATCTTCATGAAGAATGAGCATGACAAATTCGTCTTTAAGGACGTCGCCGCCAATGCTAAACTTGCCGATTTGGCTTTCATTATGCGCGAGTATAGTCAGATCATGACCGAGCAGGGCCTCTACGATTATGACGACATGATTTTGATGGCGATTGACGAACTCAAAAATGATGACGAAAAACGCTATAACGCCCAAGAACGCTACCAGTATATTTTGCTTGATGAGTATCAGGACACGAACGACGCCCAATCTCAGCTTGTAGCACAAATTACCGACAACCCAAGCAACGAAGGTCGTCCGAACATTATGGCCGTCGGCGACGACGACCAAGCCATCTACGGTTTCCAAGGTGCTAGCAGCTCGAACTTCTTTGACTTCGACGCCAAATACCATCCAGAACATATTCTCCTAAGCAAAAACTACCGTAGCAGCAAAGAAATCCTCGAACTCGCGCACAATGTTATAGAGCAGGGCGAAGATCGTTTCTGCAATGCGCCAAACGTTCAAATTAACAAAAATATTACCGCCGAGAATCCACCAGCCGAGACAAAGATCGAATACCGCGCTTTCAGAAGTTATCAAGCCGAATACTCTCACGTCGCTCGTCAGATTAAAGTCTTACTCGACGAAGGCATACAGGGAAGCAAAATCTCCATCATTGCGCCAAAGCATAAACATCTCATTTCAATCCTTCCTTATCTTCACGCCCTCGATATTCGTATTTCTTACGAAAAACGCGAAAACATTCTTGAAAATCCAAAAATCGCCACTTTAGTTGAATTCTGCAAATTCCTACAAGCCATTTCCGAGCAGAAGCTCGACCGCGCTGACCAATATTGCTTCCATCTATTTTCACTCGAGGTATGGAATATTTCGACTGTCGAAATCCTCGGGCTCCTTACTGATGCGCATAAAAATCGCAACACTATCATCGAAGAAATGCTAAAAGAAGATCGCCCAGATCATATCAAAGCGGCAATTAATTGGTGTATCGAGCTAGCTACAAAGGTTAATATTTATTCGGCCGAATTTATCGTTACGCAAATCGTCGCCAAAGTCTTTGCCGATACGGACGATTTTGATTTCTATAGCAATCTCAATACGCTCCGCGACAGCATCTTCTCAAAGCAAAACAAGATGATGCTTAGTGCTTTCATTGCTCGCCTCGAAGCTTACGAAAAAGCCGAAATTCAAATTCTTGACCGTTCGCCATATTCAGAATCCAGTGAAGCTGTTAAGGTTCAAACAATTCACTCTAGTAAGGGTCTCGAATACGACTATGTCTTCCTCATCGCTGTCGATAACTGGAACTGGTCCGACGCGAAGGGAAACACCGACCATCTCACATTGCCAAAAAATCTTGAGTATGTCCGTCATACCGGCGACTCTGCCGACGAAAAACTTCGTCTCTTCTTTGTCGCAATCACTCGCGCCAAGTCGCAACTTCTTATGAGTTTCAGTTCTTCAGATTTCTCCGGCAAAGAAGTCGATCGGCTTAAATTCCTCGATACCTACGAAGAGGACAATCATACCTATAGCCGCATCATGCCAGAAGAATTTCATGAGATAATCCCAAGCACCACAACCGAAATCGAACCGAAAGACATCTCGCCATCACTTTGGTTCGATAAATATGTCCCAGATGATGAAGTGCGCAAAAACCTCTACCGTGCAAAGGTAGAAAACTTCCGCCTTTTCCCAACCCAGCTCAATACTTTCCTTGATATCGAATATGCCGGCCCAATCGGATTTTTGCAGTCGTACATTATTGGCGTACCAGGCGAATCGACCTTCTTTATGGACTACGGTAACTTCGTCCACGAAATCATGGACGAGATCAACAAAGAGGGAATTAGCAACGAGGAAGCCTACACTCGCTTCATGAAGCTAGTTGACGAGGCCGTCATCTCTGAAGACGAGAAACGCGACTTGCGCGACCGTGGCGACAACGAAATCATGAAATTCCTCGAAGCGCGCGGCGATTTACTCCGTAATACAAAAGCTGATTCCGAAAAAGGCTTCTTTAGTGAAAACATCATGCTCGGCGACGTACCACTTGGCGGCAAAATTGACCGCGTCGAAATTAATGAGGGTACCAAAGAAATCACTGTTGCCGATTTCAAGACTGCGAAGCCGAAATACAAGTGGAATGACAAGGTAAATTCCGTCCTTAAATACAAGCTTCAGCTTTACTTCTATAAATTCCTAATCGAGGATAGTAAAGATTATAGAGGCTATAAAGTCACTAAGGGTCGCATCGATTTCATTATGCCGGATGACAAGGGAAATATTATACCGCTTGAACTCGAATTCGACAACGAAGAAGCAGAGAAATTTAAGAAGCTAATTAAAATCGTCTATCGCTACATTAAAGACCTGGATTTCCCAGACACATCCGAATATGGCGAGTCGATGATTAATTTCATCAATTTCCTGCTTGACAATCATAACTAAAAATATTATAATTCGTCCTAGAAATCGGTTTCGATTTAGTTCTAGTGGAAGGAGGAATTATGCGTAATGTACGAACGCTACAACCACTGCGGAAGGATAGCATATCTTGAAGGCGGACTTTGTTCCGATTGTAAGAGCTATCTTCATGCAACAGGTAAGTTTACTTACAATTCTGGCGGCTCTAGCTGCCCTGCCTGCGGCGGTACCGGTCAAGTAACACACGTCTTTGGACCCGCTACAAAATGCACTGCCTGCAATGGTACTGGTAGACAGTAATGTTCATCCTACAATTAAATAATCATTTTTATTACTAGCCGTCGCGGATTTCAACGCGGCGACTTTTTATGCTAAAATAATATTATCAAGCCATGCTTCGGCCCCTGGCTATGATTCATAAATTTCCGACGCCAATATTGCGTCACCTCTATTAACCTAAAGCACGCAAAGGATTTTTATGGATCATTCTACTTATCAAACACCACTTCATGAAACAATCGACGTCGACGCAACTTTTTCGCGCAATATTCTCGGTCATTGCCAGCCGATCTGTTTTCGCACTAGTTCCGGCAGGGAAGTTCAGATCAGTGAAATTGGCCTCGTCCACCCACGCTACGACGGACTAAAAACGACTTTCGCTTTCGACGTTACGGATGGCTCGAGCGACTATCGCATCACGCTCGACAGCGAATCACTCAACTGGTACCTCGAATTCGAAGGAGACCATTATGTCTGACCGCCCGCCAAACGATATTCTTTATATTGACCTCAATTCCTGCTTCGCTACTATTGAGCAACAAGCCCGCCCGATGCTACGCGGTCGCCCAGTCGCTATTACAAATCGTCTCGTGTCAAATTCTTGCATTATTGCCGCTAGTTATGAAGCAAAGGCGCTCGGCATCAAAGTCGGCATGCGTAGCCGCGAAGCTTCCGCCATTTGCCCAGAGCTCATCTATGCCGAAACCGAGCCAGACAAATTCATCTTCGTCCACGAAAAACTCAAAAAGATTATGAGCGACTACTCTGCCTCTGTTGTTATGAAATCTATCGACGAAGGCGTCATCGACCTCACAGAAGCCCCAGAACATATCTATAAACGCGATCGCTTTTCGCTCGGACGCGAAATCAAACAACGTCTAAGAGACGAAATTGGCTGCTATATGCGCTGTAATGTCGGCATCGCGAGCAATCGTTTTCTCGCTAAACTCGCCGGGGAATTGCATAAACCAGACGGTCTTGACGAGATCACTGCCGAAAACCAACGCGATGTTTTCTCTACACTCAAACTCACCGACCTTCCTGGCATCAATGTCCGCATGGAGGCCCGCCTCAATGCCGTAGGCATTTTTACACCTCTCCAATTTCTCGACGCCGACGAGATGACGCTCGTAAAGCTCGTATGTAAGAGTATTGATGGCCATAAATGGTATCGCCGCCTTCGTGGCTTCGAAGTTGATTCTTCCGTCAGCGACATTAAGTCTGTCGGTCGCCAATTCGTCCTCGACGGTCGCAATCTCTCCCGTGACGAAACCGACGCTCGCCTCGTCCATCTCGCCGAAGACGTCGGTTATCGTCTACGTAGCAAAGGACTCTATGCTCGCGGTATTTATGTTTGGACCTATGATTTTCACGATGGCTACAAGCATTGTCAGCTTATCGCAAAAGAAGCGTTTAATAGCGACTATGACATTGCTCGCCTTGCCCGCCAACTCTATGCTCGACTCCCATGCCCAGTTCGCATAATTGGTATTACACTTTACAAGCTCCAAACACATGCCGACGCTCAGCTCTCCCTCGAACAAAGCAAGAAAGACCACATCGATGCCATCTGCACCGCCGAAGATAAGATTAATCTCCGTTTCGGCGCACGTAAGATTCACAGCGCCGACAGCCTTGGCACCGAACAAGTTAAATGCAAGATTCCTTTTGGATCCACTCGCTATCTCGACCATTCTATCAATTAAAAGTATAATAAGAGTATGAAGGATAATCTTACAATCATTGACGGCAAAAGTGTTTTTTATCGCGGCTATTACGCAATGGGGCATCTTGCCCTGCCAGATGGTACGCCAACTGGTGGCGTATTCGGTTTTGCTACAATGTTAATCGAGATTATCGAAAAACTCGAGCCAGAATATATCGCCGTTGCTTGGGATAAACCTAAGACTAATATTCGCCGCCGTCGCGAAATCTATGCCGATTACAAGGCAAATCGCAAACCAGCTCCAGATGATTTTTACGCCCAGATTCCGTTTTTAATGGAGCTACTTGAAGCATTCCATATTCCGCTCTATGAATTTGATGATTATGAAGCCGACGATATTATCGGCACGCTCGCCCGTAGCGCCGATGCTCAAAACGTCCGCGTCGAGATTATCTCTGGAGACCTCGATATGCTCCAGATTGTCGACAACGACATTCATATGTATCAGCTCAAACGCGGTTTTAGTGATGTTCAGAAATTCGACATCGCCGCCGTCGAAGCAAAATATGGCTTAAAGAAAGATCAATTCCTCGACCTTAAGAGCCTTAAAGGCGATTCATCAGACAATATTCCTGGCGTACCCGGCATTGGCGAGAAGGGAGCCGTCAAATTACTTCAAGAATACGGAACACTCGATAATATTTACGCCCACATCGACGAGATTCCTGGCTCTACCGGCCAAAAACTCCGCGACGGCAAAGATCTTGCCTACATTAGCAAACAACTCGCCGCAATTCAATTTGACGCTCCAGTTAAGTTCGATCCGAACAAAGCAAAACTAAACGATTTCAATCCAGATGATGTTCTCGCAGTCCTTAAAAAATACCAATTTAATTCACTCGTTGCAAAATTCAAAAAACTTTTCCCGAATGCGAACGGCGAACTTGCATCACAGCCAAAACCGGCACCAAAACCAGAGAAAACTGTTGTAAAAACTACAACAAAATACTCTCTACCAGAACCCCTAGATATCGATATAGAAGTACCAGATAATCTCTACATTAGTCGAGATGTTAAAAGCGACATGCATGACAATCCAGAACTCGCTCAAGATATCCTAAACGGCCGCCCATACTGGGATTTAGGTCAAGTCGACTTCCTGCTTGATCCTCTTGCTCGAAAAGCCGACCAGCTCGAATTGCTCGATACTAGCGATATTAAAAACGACTATATTACCCAGCGCCGGCAATTAGCTGCCGTACCGAAACTCGAAACAATTGCAACAGATTTCGATCTTCCTCTCATTCCGGTTCTCTATAAAATGGAGTCTACCGGTATCGCTATCGACAAAAATCGCTTTACGGAACTGTCAAAAGAATTCTCCGAAGAGCTAAGTCTACTCGAAAAAGATATCTATGAGCTTTCCGGCTCAACCTTCAATATAAATTCACCAATTCAGCTCTCCGAAATCCTCTTCGATAAACTCGCTCTTCCAACTAAAGGGATCAAGAAAACTACTCGCGGCTATTCTACCGGTGCTAAAGAGCTAGATAAACTCCGCGATCTTCACCCTATTATTTCAAAACTAGAACGTTACCGCGAGGTAAGTAAGTTGCTCAGCACCTATATTACGCCACTACCGAATCTCGCCGACGACAACAACCGTATTCATACTACTTTCACCCAAAACGTCACCGCTACCGGCCGTCTTTCTAGCATCAATCCAAACCTTCAAAATATCCCGGTTCGTAGCGACGACGGTAAGCGAATTCGCGAATGTTTTATCGCCGACAAAGATAAATTATTCGTATCTGCCGATTACGCCCAGTTCGAGCTTCGTCTCGCCGCCGCACTTGCCGGCGATCAAAACCTTATCGACGATTTTAATTCCGGCCTAGATATTCATACTAAAACCGCTAGCGACGCCTTCCATGTTCCTATGGATAAGGTCACAAAAGCTCAGCGTCGCGCCGCAAAGGTCATCAACTTTGGCGTTCTTTATGGTATGAGCCCGAAAGGCCTCGCCGACGCCGCTAATATGAGCTTCTATGAAGCAAAGAAATTTATCGAAAGCTATTTTGAGTTACGCTCACCAATCCGCAAATATCTCGATGATACTCTAAAGAAAGGCAGGGAAGAGGGCTACGTCGAAACATTCTATGGCCGCCGTCGCCCAACCCCAGACCTAAACGCACCGAACTTTCTCGTTCGTTCCGCCGCTGAACGTGCCGCCGGCAATATGCCTATTCAAGGCACCGAAGCTGATTTGATGAAAAAGGCAATGGTTGCCGTCAACAACGCTCTTCCAGCCAGCGCCAAGCTCATTTTACAGATTCATGATTCGCTTATTATTGAGTGCGATAAAACCGACGTCGACAAAATCGCTAAACTTCTGCAAGAAAAAATGGAGCAAGTCGCTCCAGAACTTCCAGTCAAGCTTGCCGTCGATGTAAAAACTGGCGCCGATTGGGGTAAATTATAGACATTTCTTATAATGCTTGTGCTATAATTTAAACATAAGTATACAAGAGGTGTTTGAATGGTCAAAAAACAAAAGTCTATTTTTCGCTATGAGCGAGTCAATTATTTATCTTTAGCTTTTATTATAATTATCGGCATCTTATGTCTCGTTAATATTGGTCGTGGTGCTTCAGCCGAAATCGAAGAAAGCCTCGTCGATAACGAAGCTCTCGAGTTAACAAAACAAGACGAAATAATCGAAGAGCCTGAAGAATCTGAAGAAAAAGAAACAATCATCATTGAAGACCAAATACCAGCCAAAATCATTGGCGACGAAAAACCCTCACATAAAAATAGCGATGGTCTAGATTTTTCAACAAAAAGCCTCATT
The DNA here is from genome assembly GCA_017510835.1 of Candidatus Saccharimonadota bacterium. Taxonomy (GTDB): domain Bacteria; phylum Patescibacteriota; class Saccharimonadia; order Saccharimonadales; family Saccharimonadaceae; genus UBA2834. The sequence continues at coordinate 11,004 of JAFWLZ010000057.1, read as the reverse complement.
GTCGAAACAAATAATTATGACTCAATAAAGACCTACCCAAATGTAAAAAATGTCTTTTCAAATATTTACAAAATAAGCTTTGATAGCATTGAAGCAGCAAGTGCTGCATATGATAGCCTATCTTCGAACAGCGACATCATAAATGTCAGACCAGACATTGAGCTCAAACAATTTTCATTAGGAAAACAAACTGAAATTAAACCTTATTCCATTGTTAGTGAAGATGATGGATATTCTTGGGGTACTAGCGATATTGGAGCAGATTTGTATACAGCCTGGCACTATCTCGCCGGAAATGATAAAAACAACATCGTACGCGTCGCCGTTCTCGATTCTGGAGTATTTCAAGGACATGTATTTTTCGAAGGAGACCGTATCGCGACTAGCAGCCACACTAGAAACTACGTAGATGGCACATCGGGCTTCGATGACGACAATGGCCATGGAACGGAAGTGGCTAGCATTATTGCACAATCCACACCAGAAAATGTAAAAATCTTCCCTTCAAAGGTGCTTGATCGCGATGGCCATACTACAAACTTCAGCTCAATACTCGAAGCAGCCTATAATGCTGCCGCATACGATAAAGCAAGTATTATCAACTTAAGCCTTGGCGCCAGTAATTATACCTGCACTGAGGCAGATCGCAGTAATTTACAAAGGATTATTGATGCCGGCGCAATGATCATCGCCGCATCTGGCAATGAAGGGCAAAATTCTGTTTCTTTCCCAGCTAACTGTAGCAATGTAATTGCCGTTGGTTCAACTGATAGGAGCCGCCAACACAGCTCATTTTCAAATTATGGCCCAGAAATTGATTTCGCAATGCCAGGTTCAGAAATGCGCGTAGCGCACAACAGCAATACAACCGCAATTGCCCTAGCGGAAGGAACCTCGCTTTCCGCTCCATTTCTTACTGCCGCCGCCGCACTTATCAAAACTGAACATCCAAATTATAACCAAAGCCAATTGCTAAGCGCACTCGAACAATACACAGTTAATCTCGGTAACGCACAACTTTTCGGAAAAGGTATCGTCGATTTTGGAACAAAAATGTTCGGCACGCCGAGAATACAAGCGACACCTTCCGCAAAAGACTGGACACTTACCGATGCCATATCTGTATTCGGCGTCTGCAAAGAAAAAATTGTCGCCGAAGCCGTAACAGTAGGTAACAATAATCCGGTTTGGGAAGATGTCAATAATATTAACTATTATTCAAGAACAACTTGGACGGATTTCAAGACAAATAATACTTATAAATTCTGGTATAAGACCGAAACTGGCAAAACCGGCTATTCTACCGCTGAAATAAAATACATCGACCGCCTATCACCAAATATTGCCTCAGAGCCAAAAGTCTATAGCTCAGATACTCCAACTACAATCGGCGTCGATGTGCTCGATTCACAAAGTGGCCTCGCCTCTGCAGAGCTTTATTATCGAAAGAAGGAATCAAACAGCGACTATACTATAAAAACTAATAGCTATAATAATATTAATACCCAAACAAGCGCAAAATTTACTCTCACTGATCTTGAAGACGATACCGATTATTCGGCATATATAACCGTAAGCGATAAACTCGGAAATAAATCACAAACAGACACCTTTACCTTTAAAGCAATGGCTGCTTCACAAAATCCATCATCCGACCCCGACGATGGTCAGCAGAATAACCAACAAGGCAATATCGATAATCAACAAGCCAACACAGCCATTATCACTGGAATTACACCTGAAGCCGTAAAGACTAGCGCCACCTCCGTCAATTCACCAAAAACCGAAGACAATCTCCCTACTAGTGTTAGCGTCTTTGCGATATCAAGTGTCGTCATTGCAGCCGGTTATCACTTTATCGCCGGGAGGCGCCGCTAATGCCATCTATCTTAATCGTTGGTAATGTCACAAAAGACGTTTATCTACGCCTCGACAATCGCGTCAATCATTTTGAAACTGACCAAAATGGAGTAAAGTGGCTCGATCTATCCTTTGATAATTCGCATTTTAACTATTACTCACGCGTCAGCATCTATGGCGGCGCGAGTATCAGCCTCGAAGTTCTTAGCCGCTTCGGCCTCGATGCAAGCATCTCTGGTACCCCAGCGACATTTCTGGATGGTCAATTTGTAGCAAAAGATATCCATACAACCTACCGCTACATTCTTTGCCAAGACGAGAACACTAGCCATCTCGAACCAAGCGAGGAAGTATATACAACTTGGCAAGTTCCGACTACAAATCCAGATTGGATTTACCTCGACAGCTCAGCTGTTATTTCGCCAAAACTCGCAACTGAAATTATCGATTACCTCAACCTTAGCCGCACAACTAAGTTAGCATTATTCGTTGGCCGACACGCTAACCAGAATACTAGCCACATCAAAGAGTTAATAAACCGTGCAGCCCTCATTATTAATAGCGTGCCGCTTGAAGAGCAACGCGACAACGTCATCACGATTGGTAAAGATTATATCGAATATCAAGGACGAAAAGTGAACTGGGCGCTCAGCAATAAACGCGACATTTTGACACGTTTGTCCGTCCATCTCACTATCGCCGCATCCGTTCTCGGCGCGCTCGCTCTCGGAAAAAGTCCAGATGAAGCGCTCTTGCTCGCTCGTGCTAATGCCGAAAATTCAAAACTTAGTAGCACGCTAAACCTCAGCACCCTCGAAAAGAATATCGCCGATGATTATTATCGCGTCCAAAACACAAACAAGGAGCAAGTCATGCCAGAAATTGAAGTAACCGCCGCTAAACTGATGGAGTCAGGCAAAGGTATTCTTGCTGCAGACGAATCAGGGGGAAGCATTCATAAAAAATTCGAAACGATGTTTATTCCAGATGACGAACAGCATCGCCGCGACTATCGTAATATTTTCTTTACAACACCAGAACTCGAAAAATATGTTAGTGGCGTCATTCTCTTCGACGAAACCGCACGCCAAACCGCCGATAATGGCAAGACTTTTGTCGAATACTTGAATGATCGCGGCGTCATTCCTGGCATCAAAGTCGACCAGGGTCTCGTTAATTTTGAAAACTCTGACGAAAAATACACCCAAGGCCTTGATGGATTACCGGATAGATTAAAAGAGTATTACGATATGGGCGCCCGTTTCGCAAAATGGCGCGCTGCTTTCGAAGTGACCGATCATAGCCCGAGCGACATGGCAATCCAGAAAAACTGCGAAATCCTTGCTAGTTACGCAAGCGACTGCCAGGCTGCAAATATTGTGCCAATTGTTGAGCCAGAACTTGTTTATGATGGCGACTATCCAATCGAGAAAAATATCGAATACACCGGCAAAATCCTCGACCAATTATTTGTCGAACTAAAGAAAAAACAAATCAATCTTGCCGGATGTATTCTGAAAGTTAATATGGTTCTCGCCGGGAAGCGCCAGAAAAAACAATCAACTCCAGAAGAAGTAGGGCGCGCAACCGCAAAAGTCCTACGCGAACATGTTCCGTCAGAATTAGCTGGCGTCGTGTTCTTGTCTGGCGGCCAAAGCGTCACACAGGCGACCAATAACCTTCATGCAGTCATCAAAAACGGCCCGTTCCCGTGGACGGTGACTTTCTCCTTCGCTCGCGCACTCCAGGACCCAGCACTAAAAGCTTGGAAGGGAAATGACGACAACACAGATGCTGCTCGTAAAGCCTTCCATGAGCGACTAATCGCAAACACTGAGGCTCTAAAGGGAGAATAATATGCCAACCGCGCCAAGTAAATCAAAGCGAAAACACGGCAAAGATTATCTTAACGAGGCCGTTGCAAAATCAACCTACCGCTATAAGCCAATTTCACGCAAACGCGCGCTCTATGCCGCAATTTTAGGCTTTCCATTCGGTTGGGCCGGTATTCATAATTTCGTCATGCGTCGCAAAAAACGCGGTGCCCTACATGTCATTATTAGCACCGTTGCCCTGAGTTTATTCTTTTATCCGTTCAGCTACGGCATTTCAGTAGTATATCGCTGCAAATTAGGGATTGAATGTATAGATATGTCGGCATATGACGACACCTTAAATTTCTTAATTATTACCGGCCTCATCCTTTGCGCCGCCAATCTCCTCTGGGGAATCATCGAATCGATCGTTATTCTTATAAATCTCAACCGTTTTCCGGTCACCGTCCCGAAAGATAAGAAATAATTTCACCCTTCTTGACAAACACTCATTTTTAGCGTATAATATGCCTTTATAAGGAGGTGGTTCTTTTGAGGAAATATTCCCTCGAGAATGGACGAATTATAGAGTTCGAGTCCGAAGATGAAAAACACGAAGAGCTCGAGATGGTTTATAAGGCAATAATGCGAAAAGACAAGAATCGCAAGAAGCCGCCATTTGACGAATCTCTTGTCGCAATTGATTTAGTTTGCGGTAGCGAATGTACCTGTTCAGAGCTAATCAACGACACAACCGACAACGAAATAATGAAAATTCGAAAAAGAGTTCAAGATTTCGTTAATCGTCAAGAAAATGCAAGTACGCCATATATCATATATCGTAAATCTATGCGGGAACGCATCTGTGTTGAATGTACGCTCATGTACGGAAAATTCTGGTGGCGCGTCTTAAGAATGGACAGTGTCACGAGTGCAGACATTCAATATCTCGTCGACGTAATGAAGGGGCTCGGCATCTATAATCTTTCTAAACTCTAAACAAAAAACACCCCGCATAGTCGTTCGCGGGGTGCTTTTTATTGTCTTACTCAGCTTTTTCTTCAGACTCAGCAGCTTCGCCTTCTGCGGCTTCAGCAGCCTCTTCTTCGGCAGCCTTTGCTTCGTCAGCAGCCTTGTCGGCTTCTGCCTTTGCTTCACGTTCTGCAGCTTCTGCGGCTGGATCATAAACGTTCGCAATTGGAAGCTCTTTATCGAGTTCCTTATCAGCAAATTCAACGCCCTTTGGAAGAATGATATCCGCAACAGTCAAGCCATCGCCGACTGCAGCAAGTTTGCTAGCATCAACTTCGATTGCCTCTGGAAGATCAGCAGGCTTTGCCTTAACGTCAATTTCCTCGAGCACAATCGAAAGGACGAGATGTGCCTTCGATGCATCAGAAGATTCAAAGTTAACAACCTTGATTGGCGTAGTAGCTTCAACAACTTCGTTTGCAGAAATAGCCTGAAACTCAATGTTACGAATGAGACGTTTTACTGGATCAATATCCACAGTTTTTACTAGCACCATCTGTGCTTTGCCATCAATCGTAAGATCGATAGGCGAGTGGTATCCAGCCGCACGAACAGCCTTCTCGGTTTCGTTATAGCTAGATTGGGTTAAAATTGGTTCCTTACCGCCAAAAACGACAGATGGGATCAAACCTTGCTCACGCAAGCTTTTTACTTTTTTTCCGGACACTTCGCGCTTTGCGAGTGCTAATTTTGTATCGCTCATTAAATTTATTCCTATTTTTAAAACCTACACTATATTTTAAGATAAGATACAGGGAAAATCAAGCATAAGCGTGCTAAAATTATACTTATGGAAATCAACTTCGTTATTGCGCAGCTTCTAGCGGTCGTTGGCTGGTTTTTTCTTATCTATAGCTATTACAAAGAAGACATTCATGAGCTCCTACGAATGCAGATTATCGCCTGCTCGTTCGAGACAGCCAGTTACCTCGTTCTTGGCGCCTACGCCGGCGTCTTCGCCTGTTTATTAGATTTAATTAAGGCAGTCTTATATTATAAAACAGATAAAAAATCCGCCATATTTTTCGCAACCTTACCGTTATATATCGTGCTTGCTGTCTTTACGATCCAGAGCGAAGGACCGATTGCTATCCTACCGGCAATCGGCGGCGTAATTGATGGCTTCGTTCTCACTCGCAGCAAAACTACCGCCACAATTGGAAGTATTGTCGCTAGTACACTCTGGGTAATCTATGACTTCGTCGTCCTCGCCTACGCCGCTGCCGCTGCCGATATGGTTCTAATTACGTCAAATTTCTTCGTTCTTTTCCTCGGCTACAGCCGGATTCAGCACATTGACCGGCTTCACGTCATTAAGTGTCAGTACCTCACCCGCCATTTAAGTATTAATATCCTAAATCTCGACAAGAAAAATTATCCCGCCGAATATCTCTGGAGCATCGATCAGCAACGCAATATTTTTAAGCTAAATCCAGATTCTATCATGCTTATTCGCAACAAAAAGCATGTCATCGGCTATCTAAACTATCTTACCGTTACCGAGGAAGCATATAGGCATATCAAACGCACTAAGCATTTTTATCGCGACATCGCGCCAGAGTTTATCACGACAATGAAGCGCCGCCATAAAAATTACCTCCTCATCGAAAGCATCTGTATCAATAAAAGCTACGATTCGGAAAAAATGGCAAACTTCATCTCACATCATTTCCGCACCTTTCTCCGCAATCGCCATAAACAAGGCTATAACGTCCACGGGATTATTTCGGTCGCAATTTCAGATTTCGAGCAAGAGTTCCTTAAATCCGCCAACTTCGCCCATATCAAAGATTATGAGGGCGGGGAAGCTCTCTACGAATTAGACGATATTGCCGTCTCAAAATACATTAAGAAAAACTAAAGAATCTTCTTCAAATACTTGCCGGTATCGCTTTTTGCGTTCTTGGCGACATCTTCCGGCGTACCAGTCGCAATTACTTTACCGCCACCTTGACCACCCTCGGGCCCCATATCAATAATCCAGTCGGCGGATTTAATAACATCAAGATTATGTTCGATTACAATCATCGAATTTCCACCGTCAACCAAACGTTGTAAAATCGACAACAATCTTTTCACGTCATCAGTATGCAATCCAGTCGTCGGCTCGTCAAGAATATAAAGAGTTTTACCGGTCGAACGGCGACTAAGCTCGGTTGCGAGTTTAATACGCTGCGCCTCGCCACCAGAAAAGGTTGTTGCCGGCTGTCCTAGTTTGATATAACCAAGTCCAACCTCTTGTAAAGTCCTTAATTTATTTGCGATGTTCGGAATCGCATCAAAGAATTCGACTGCCTCATCGACCGTCATTTCTAGAACATCAGAAATCGTCTTGCCTTTGAATTTTACTTCTAGGGCTTCACGATTATAGCGCTTACCGTGACAAACATCACAAGTCACGAACACGTCAGGCAAGAAATGCATTTCAATCTTCAGAACGCCATCACCCTGACATTTTTCACAACGGCCACCTTTGACATTGAAAGAGAAGCGGCCAGCTTTGTAGCCACGCACCTGCGCTTCTGGCTGTTCTGCAAATAAATCACGAATATAATTAAATACGCCAGTATAAGTTGCAGCATTTGAGCGTGGGGTACGCCCAATTGGAGACTGATCGATCACAATTACCTTATTCAATTGCTCAATACCATCAATACGCTCATGCGCTCCCGCTACGGTCTGCGCCCGATTTAAACGTGCCGCTAATTCATTAGCAAGAATATCGTTCACGAGCGTTGATTTGCCCGAACCAGACACGCCCGAGACAACCGTCAATACACCTAGCGGGAATTTCACATCAATATTTTTGAGGTTGTTTTCACGCGCGCCAATCACCTCAAGACAACGCGCCGTCGTCTTACGACGTTTTTTCGGCGTTTCAATCTTCTCCTTACCAGAAATATACCTACCAGTAATTGAATCCGGATTTTTCGCCACTTCTGCAGGCGTACCAGCCGCAATCACTTTACCACCATTTACACCTGCGCCAGGACCAATATCAACAAGATAATCGGCTTGCATAATTGTGTCGTGGTCATGCTCAACAACAATCACAGTATTCTTCAGGTCGCGTAAATGCTTTAAAGTCGCAATCAAACGATCATTATCGCGCTGATGTAGACCAATTGATGGTTCATCGAGTACATAAAGCACACCCTGCAAACCAGAACCAATCTGCGTTGCCAAACGAATGCGCTGCGCCTCACCGCCAGAGAGTGTTGCCGCCGAACGACCAAGTTCAAGATAATTCAAACCAACATCTTTCATGAAACCGACACGAGATTTAATCTCTTTTAGAATTGGACCCGCGATTTTTTGTTCATTTTCCGTAAGTCCAAGATCAGAATTCAAGACTTCGAGCGTCTGTTCGACGTCCATTGCGCACATATCCATGATATTCAAATCGTGGACCGTGATTGCGAGCACGACCGGTTTTAAGCGCGCACCATGACAAGTCTGACATACTCGCTCGCGCATAAAACGCTCAATATCCTTGCGAATGAAGTCGGATTCGGTCTCTTTATAACGACGCTCAAGATTCGGAATTACACCTTCGTAAACTGCATCATAATCATAGCCGCTATTGAGCTTTACATGATATTTTTCATCACCAGTGCCATAAAGAATCATCTGAATATGCTCATCAGATAGCTCTCGGATAGGCGTACGAACCGAAAAACCATGACGATCACCAACTGCTTGCAGGCGTTTTAGCCACCAAGCATCCTGATTTACGCGGTTGTACGGACGGATACCGCCTTCAGCAATCGTTAAATTCGGATTTAAAACTAAGCTCGGATCTATTTCCATGCGCGTTCCAAGACCAGTACAAGTCGGACAAGCACCTTGTGGTGCATTGAAAGAAAATAGGCGCGGCTCAAGCTCTGGGATTAATTCGTCAGGATGATCTGGACAAGCATAACGTTGAGAATAAGTGACAATTTCCGCATCTTGTGTATTTATATTATTTTGCCCAATTGCGACCGACTGATCGTGAATACAAAGAATCTTCATAATGCCATCACCTAAGTCTAAGGCCTGCTCAACCGAACCCGAAACACGACTCTCCATGTCCGGCGCCATCACGAAACGATCAACAATTATTTCGATATCGTGGCGTAGATTCTTGTCAAGCTCCGGCCATTCATCGAGTGCATAGATAATGCCATCAACACGTGCACGTGCAAAACCTTTTGCGAGATATTGTTCACCAATATGCGAGAAGGACCCTTTCTTTTGAGAGACAATCGGCGCAAGAACCATCAACTTACTTGCGGCCGGCCATTTCATTACCTTATCGATAATATCTTGCGCCGTCCGACGTGCAACTTCTTTATGGCAAATCGGACAGTGCGGCACGCCGATACGCGCAAAAAGCAAACGGAGATAATCATAAATTTCCGTCACTGTTGCAACTGTAGAACGTGGGTTGCGTGACGTCGATTTCTGATCAATCGAAATCGCTGGAGAAAGCCCCGTAATCATATCGACATCAGGTTTATCCATCACGCCAAGGAACATGCGCGCATAAGACGACAACGACTCAACATAGCGACGCTGACCTTCAGCATAAATCGTATCAAAAGCCAAACTCGATTTGCCCGAACCAGACAAACCAGTAATAACAACAAGTTTATCGCGTGGAATATCGATATCAATATTCTTTAAATTATTCGCGCGCGCCCCACGAACGCTAATCTTATCTCCATCAAAAACTTGTTTTTCCATCCTGGAAAGTCTACCACAGAACCTCTTATAAGTCAATTCTCTAGGTCTTGCTTAATTTCGTAATAAGCCGCACCAAGAAGGTTATTATTATAGAAAATCGATCGCTTCGAAAGCTCTGCCTCGAACTTTTCAAAGCCCATATCTTCAAGCAGTGTATTGCGGCCAGAGAATAGGTTCGTACCAAGCGCCAAACGATCACCTTTTATCTTTACGCCCAATGCCGCGAGCGTTGTCGGGAACATATCCATTGTCGTAAACTGACGATCCTTCTCGCGCGCCGGAATTGCCCGAGAATTGATAATTGAGTTGTAGACAGTCCTTGCGTAGCCATCTTCCTCATAAAAATCGCGCTGCATCGTTAAATGATCGCCGGATATCACAATCGTCGTATCCTTCCCAAACGGTTGCTGTTTTATCCAGTTCACAAAGTCAAAAATCATCTGATCAGAGCAATGGAAGACATTCGCATATTGCTTCTCGAATATATCCGAACAGCCTTCTTCGACATAGCCATCCTGAAAATGCGTATCCGCCGTAAGAAGCGTCACATTAAATGGTTCACCGGTCTTCGATGCCTTCGTTACTGTCTCTTTAGCATAATCAAACAATTTTAAATCCTCATAACCCCACCAGACCATGTAATCTTTCGGGACTTTACCACTTCTCCTGGCTTCCATTAAGTCGATAATTTCATAATCGCCATGCTGAGAAAACAATTCGTCTCTACCGCCGAATTTTGCATCTGAGCCCATTAGAATGTAGTTATTGTAACCATTCGCTTTCAAAATATCGCCCAAATTCGTCACGCCACCCAAGAACGAAGAATAACCAGAATATTCATTGCCATTAATGTCGACTTTCATATTAATACCAGAAGTCTGCGCAATCATACCCGCAACAGTCCAACCTGTACCATTCACCTGAGTTGCACCACCAAGGTTTAATTTGTCGGAAAAGTTAACATTCTCAAGAGCAAGCTTTTCAAGGTTTGGAATATAGGAAGAAGCCTGATCGCCACCGCTCGCCTTCGATGCATTTGTCGTCTCAAGAGACTCAACATAAATATATATTAAGTTCTGTTTTTTCTCTGGGAATTTTATGCCAGCTGTCTTCGGCTCAACATAATAATTTTCATAAATATTTGAATATTGGAACTGATTCGCTAAATATTCGTAAAAATCAAAGTTTGCTAACGCAATAACAAATGACGCCAAGCAAACGATTATACAATAAGGCAACTTACGACTCACATAGCTAATCGGAATCTGGAATTTACGTTTTTTGATCTTCAAATTTAAATATACTTTGCGACGAAGCTTTTTCGTCAAAATCGGAACGAGAAATAGCGCAAAAACTAAAATAGTGCCGATTGTTACTACGACTATTCCGCCTTTAATTGAATCGACGCCAGTCCCTTCAGCATTCATGATCGTGTAAAGGAGCTGCTCAAACGATGCGACATCGTAACCGGTCTTAACGTAAATAGAAAGCACTAAAATGAAAGCGCCAAGAAGCAATAATATGTATTTAAAGGCCTTAGGAATTCTTTTTAGCTTTTCCATTTTTCTTT
>JAFWLZ010000056.1 GCA_017510835.1 Candidatus Saccharimonadota bacterium | reverse complement strand
TATTCACATTTCTCGCCGACACAATCCTTGTCTGGACACCATATACGCTCGCTGGCGTTTATGTCTTTTGTTTTGCACAGTTTATGCATCTTACGCGCCTCACAAAACTATCCCAAAGCGCACTTGGTATTTATGCGCTTGCACTAAGCGTTTTCTTTGCATTAAATATCGCAAATGGACTCGAACCTATTATCGCAGTCGCTACCGTCTATGGGCTCGAATTAATCTGCAATATCGTTATGTCGATCAAAAACTACCGCAAAGACAAGAAAAACTTCCGCGCGCGTTGCGCATTTTATGGCTTCATCTGTTTCTTCTGCTGCGATTTATGCGTAGCACTGCGTTTTCTAGCACTCAACAATTATCTCTCTGTAGCACTAATTCCGCTCACGTCATTCCTCGTCTGGGTCTTCTATTATCCAAGCCAAGTCCTTATTGCGAACTCGAGCACAATGGAGCCAACCAAAACGCGCAAGTTTGCAAAAACTAAACATATCAGATAAAATGAGTTTATGAGTATTGGGAATGAAAAACCATATGCAATCCTTGTTTTTGGCGCACCAATGAGCGGCAAAACCACCTTCGCGAAACATTTTAGTGATTCGATCAATGCACCATTCTTTAATTTTTCCGAACTTCAATCAAAACATCACATGAGCCGCAAGCTCGCTCTCGAAATAATTCGAAACGTAGCAAAAGGCAAAGCACCATTCATTATCGAAGGACTCATGGATACCGAATCCGACCGTGACGAAATCCGCAACCTACTTGTAGAACAAGGCTACAGCCCTGCGCTTGTTTGGGTTCAAACCGACCTTAATGCAATCAAGCAACGTATGCGTCACGCTTATAAAACATTAGCCGAAGCAAAAGCCGCACTCGCAAGTTCATACGAACATATCGAGGCGCCATCCGAATCCGAAAAAGTCCTCGTTATCTCAGGCAAGCATACATACCAGACGCAGTGCAAGAACGTAATCAATAATCTCGACAGTTTCCGCAACTAGAATGTCTAGCTTTCAAGATAGAGATTTCGGTGAAGTAATTATTCGCCGCAGCGCATGGTCTACGCGAGCAAAATTTTCTGTTGCCACTTCTGGAAAACTAACAATCACAGTGCCGAGCGGCACCTCGGATTTCCTCGCCAAACGCTTCCTAAACTCTATGCGTAATGAAATAAAAGAGAAACTCCCGATCAAAGATCCGTCAACACAACGCGCACGTGACGCACAGAAAAAACTCCTCATGAAAAAGGCTCGCGAATATCTTCCATATCGTCTCGAATTCTGGGCAACCAAATATAATTATAGCTACACCAATATCCGCCTGACTCACGCTAATACGCGTTGGGGAAGTCGCTCATCGACTGGAACAATTTCACTAAACATTGGCTTAATGAAAGTGCCGGAACCACTCCGCGACTATGTCATTATCCATGAACTTGCCCACATTAATCATATGGATCATTCTTCCGCCTTTTGGCGCGAAGTTGGCGAACATGACCCGAATTATAAACGACATCGCGAGCAACTCAAAGCCTTTTCTCCTGGCGTTTAGTATATAATATAAGCATGAGCCGTTTCATAGATATTATTTCACCAATATATCAAGATTTACTTAACCGCTGCGACCGACGAAAGATCACTATTAATCTCGATATTCAAGATCTCACCTTAAAAGTCGACGACGATCAAGTTCGCGATTTTTATGAAAAAGAATTAAAACGCGCCTATAAGCTCTGCGACGCAAATGACAAAATTACCATTATGCAGTCCGTATCTGAAAATACCATTCGTCTTAGCGTTAAAAATTCGTCAGATAATCAGCTCGACACAAAAACCGTCGAAGAGCTCCGTCAAAAAGGCTACGAAGTACGCTCACGCTTCGGTTTCGATACAATAGTTACGTTGAAAATCGATAAATAATTATTGCTTCGCTAGCTTCATTGCGAAACCGCCACCTGGCGCCATGTAAATATCTATTTTGTCGCCGCGACGAAGGACTTTTTCCTCAATCACATAGCCGAGCTGATGGTCGCGATAATGTGCATCCTCAGAATCGCGATAAATTGTCGCGACATAGTTAACGTCAGGCTCCAAGAAATCTAGATATAATTCAACCTTACGACCTTCTTCGTTAGTGACACCGCCAATAAACCAGCTCGTACCTTGCCATTCCTGGCGAGCAACAACAAAACTCTTACCGATCTCGCCGAGCAATGGTATCGAGCGCTCAAAACGAGTTGGAACATCATGAATAAACTGGAAAAGATCCGGATGCGATTCTTCATAAAACTGTGGACGATCTGCTGCCATCTGCATCGAAGAGTAAATCGTCACATAATATGCTAGCTGACGCGCAATTGTCGAAGCTATACGTTTCGAAAAGTTAGCAACATCGAAGATGCCCGAGGTATAATCCATGCCGCCACTTAGTAGACGCGTATAAGGCAAGAAGCAAGCGTGAGACGGCACCAAAGCGCCACCTTCATATTCCTGGCCACGCGCACCTTCGCGCGTCATCAAATTTGGCCACGTGCGCTCAATACCCGTGCCTTTAATCGGCTCATGAACATCGAGCATTATATGATACTTTGCCGCTAACTCTAGCGCCTTCTGATAGTGCAATACACCAAGCTGTGAATGATGAAATTCGCGATGTCCATTAATTGTCATTTTAGAACCCGCATAACCGGACTTAACATAGCGAATGCCATATTGCACGAGGAATTTATATGCATCCTCAAGCTGATTTTCGTAGTTGTCGATAAAGCCAACAGTTTCATGATGGCCAACAATCTCGACGCCATTCTGGCGTGCATATTCCGTCACGGCCTTCATATCAAAATCCGGCGTCGCTTCCATAAACTTATTATTAACACCATTCTCGAGCCAATCACCCTCCCAGCCTTCATTCCATCCTTCGATTAGAAGAGCAGAAATACCAAGACGACGACAGGCGTCGATATATTGATAAGCATGCTCCGTTGTTGCTCCATGGCGTTCACCAGGGGCCCAAGTCCATTCGCCAACAAACATTGCCCACCAAATACCCATGAATTTTGTTGGCTCAACCCAATCAAAATTCTCACGTGGCGGATCGTTAAGATTCAAGATCATTCTTGAAGTCGTCAAATCCAGCGGATCGTGCGCAATCGTAATCGTGCGCCAAGGCGTAGAGAACGGTAACTCGACATATGCTCGCATTCCATCAGACAGCGGAGTAATGTCAGATTTAAGCGAAGAATTATTGAGCTTTATCGTCATTGAGCCATAGTTATAGAGGGCTGCTTCATGAATTGATATATAATGACCGACCGGAGTCTGAATCGTAAGTGGCGTATGCACCGATTCAGTCAAGGTATAGACTGGATGCTCAACATAATCATACTCATAGCGATCCGGCTGGTAGGCTGGAATACTCCAAGAACGGGAATTAGAATCAACTGAAAACTCCGTAATCTCATCCGCAACAACCATACTTTCCATCTCTGGCTGCGCAGGCACTTCGTAGCGAAACGCTACGCCTTCATCGTATACACGAAAACGCATCGTAAGTAGTCGATGAGGCTCGATTCCTTCCTCTAGGTAAATAGCGGTTTCATTATAGTTGTTCCTAATCTCACGTTGTTCGCCCCAATAAGCAGTCCAAGTCTCATCGGTTGATCGAGAATAAGCTCGTACGACGGAAAAATTATCCGCAAGCGGCGTCGCATCCTTCAAAATCAGCCCAAGACGAGATTTACGCAAAATAATCTTCTCATCTTTGTGCACAAAATAAGAAATCTGGCCGTTATCTACCATGAAAGTAACAACCACCCTTTTATTTGGGGATTTTACTTCGTAGATCGCGTCCTGTTTCGGCTTCTTAAAAAGATTGCCGAATAGACTCACAAAGTTATCCTCATAAGCATAAGCTAATTATACCACGAAATCATGTATAATAATGCTAATGCTTTGGTTAATATTATGTATTTTAGCGGCTCTTACTTGGAGTTTTAGCGCATTTATCGACAACTATCAGACCGATGTTATTTTTAAAGGTAAAACACCGCAGGCTATGAAGGTCGTCAATGGCCCGGTTTACATCGTCATATCAATAATAGTAGCTATTATTTTAAAGATTCAATTTCCAGACATTACGCAAATTGGACTTCTGATGCTATCTGGCGCTCTCAGCTCAATCGGCGCACTAGTTTACTATCAAGCGCTCGAAAACGAAGAAGCAACTGACGCCGCGATTTTTTACCAGCTACAACCAGTCTTATTGCTTATCATAGACTTCTTCATCTTCCACGAAAATATCACCTTCCAACAAGTACTCGGCTTCATAATAATCCTTCTAGCGCCAATCATCGTTATCCTCTCACGCAAACGCCTAAAAAGTCGTCATATCGCAATGCGCGCTGGCGCACTTTTGGTAGTTTATGTATTATTTGCGACAATATCGGCCGAAATATCGACTCGCTCCAGTGTGGGCGTCGACTACAAAGCAATATTCGTTTTCTATCTTTTTGGACGCGGTTTAACCGACTGTCTCTTAGGACTTATTCCAAAATATCGCAAACGCCATAAATATATCATTAAGCGCCAACCGAAAGCATATGTTGGCACCGTAATCATCAATCAATACCTTTGCGCGTTTGCGGATTTTACCTATCGCTATGGATTAATTCTTGGTCTAACCGCCGTCGCAAGTGCTATCACGAACGCCGCCGAGCTCGTCATTACTTTTACACTTGGCATCATCCTCTCGCTTATCTGGCCAAATTTCGGCCGCGAAAAACTCCAAAAACGTCTCATCATCGCCCACGTCATAGCGGTTATTCTTTGCGTAGTCGGAATTTTTATCATACAATAAGCTTATGGAATGGATACAGCAGTACGAAGCAATCCTCGCAATCGCTATAGGCATATTCTTATGCCTCTTTGGTTATCGCATTAAAAAGGTTGCTTTCGTCATAATCTGGTTCATTATTGGCTACTATTTAATGTCGCTAGCAGTCCCACATATCACAACCGATCCGACTTGGTCGCAAATATTGCCGATCGGTGCTGGCCTTATCCTAGGCGTGCTTGGCTTCAGTATCGAGAAATTCTGCATCTTCGCAGTCGCAACTTTCACCGTAGCGACCACAATTATTGAGGCTTTTCAATTGACAGAAATATGGCAGATTGCACTTGCAATTAGCGCCGGCGTCATTGTCGGTTGTATTGCGACAGCCTTTATTAAGCCGCTTGGAATTATTACGACCTCGCTATCTGGCGCAAAATTAATCGCTAAATATGCAGTTTCAAGCCTAGCCCTTCAACATGAACCGTATTTTCTTATAATCTTAGTTATTTGTTTCGCAACCGGCGCCATTTTTCAATTCAAAAGCTGTCGACATATCGACTAACAATCGGCTAATCTATGCTAAAATAAAAGCATAAGAGTGGAGCCATGAAGAAATATAGAAACGAATGGAAATATTGCTGCAATGAAGGCGATTTTGCTCTTATTTCTGCACGCCTAAAAAGCGTCTTAGACATCGATGAACATACTTTAGAGAAAAACAAATATAGCATTCATAGCCTTTATTTTGATGATTATCGCAACACTTGTGCTCATGACAATTCTCTTGGAATTGGGCGACGATATAAATGGCGCATTCGCTACTACGACGGGCCAAAACATAGTCTACACCTCGAATTAAAGCAAAAACTATTCGGCCGCACCCATAAAGAAAGTTGCCCAGTTACAAAAAAAGAATTAAACCTACTTATCGCCGGCCGCCCAGAAGAAATCATCTGGAAAACAAAGCACAAACTTATGAAGCGTTTCTGTGTTGCTATGATGACAAAGCGTTTCGAGCCAAAAGTAATCATTCACTATGAGCGCACCGCCTTCATCGAACCAATTACAAATATCCGCATTACACTCGATCAAAATATCTCAGCGGGGAATGACTTCGAACATTTTCTAGACGGGAAATATCTCCGCTTCCCAATACAAGAAAAAGCCAGACATGTGCTAGAAGTAAAATTCGACTATATTCTACCGAGCTATATCAGAGACATAATTAACTCTCACGGATTTAAGCAAACATCATTCAGCAAATATTATCTTGGCAGAAAGAAAATGGAGGAATTAATATGAACATATCAGACATCTTTACGAATATCGGAAACGCATTTTCGATACAAATCATCGACAATGCAACCATTATCGCTGTCTTATTTTCGGTCTTAATTTTTGCAGTTTATGAATTCGTCGTCTATCGTTTCGTATCGCATCGTAGTTTTTATAATAAATCCTTCAATATCGCCATCACTCTCCTGCCATTCTTCATTGCGACGATCATCCTCTGTCTGCAATCGAATGTCGTTATCACGCTCGGTACAATTGGTGCACTTGCAATTATTCGCTTCCGTACTGCCGTAAAAGATCCCGTCGATATGATCTATCTCCTCTGGTCAGTACATACCGGCATCGTCTGCGGCTGCCAGCTTTATCCAGTTGCATTATTCACGTCGCTAATCGTTACAATTGTCCTGGTCGTACTCGATCACGTCACATTTGGCAAAAAACCATTCATTCTAGTTATACATACCGAAAAAGACGAGGAAGAAGCCATTAGAAAAGTTCTTGACCGTCAAGCAAAAAATTATCGTGTCAAAAGCCGTAACGTCACGAATAAGGGGTGTGATTACGCAATTGAACTCGCAGTTAAAAGTCCGACCGAATTATCAAGCAACCTTCGCGATACGAAAGAAATAGAAAAATTCTCGATCATTGAATACGACGCCGATGATATTGTCTAAGGAAAAAGATGAATAGAAATTATGTAGCAATCATAATAGGAGTAATAAGTCTTGGTTTATTTATTTTTGCTGTAATTTTCATTACGCCGCAAACTGATTATAGACATGCTCGTATTTCAGAAGAAAAATATAGCGAGATAATCGCCAACAGGAAAGAATCTAGTAAGAGTTTATTACAAAATTTGAAGTTCAATGACCATAAAGTTTACTATGCTAAAAAAAATAATACTTGGTACTACTCAATAATTGAAAATGACCAGAACGCTAAAAATCCCCGCATAAAAACCTACGGTGATGGCCCCTTAAACATTTCGTTCAAAGATAGCCAGGATATTAATCAGGAAACCATTGCAAACGCGACGCCATTAGTATTCATCGCATATAACGATGACTATTATTATGAATATAAGCTAGCCATTACGACTCTGCCAATTATCCAAATCGAACACGAAGACGAAATCCTCAAAGAATCGGACGTCAACATCTCATTCGAGCTGTTTGACAATCGCGAAAAAACCATCAAACGCACTACGAAAACTGCTGGCAAAATTCATATTCGCGGAGCAAGCACTGCTATAGCAGATAAAAAATCTTACCGCATCAATCTTCGTTATAAATCACCAGGCGAACATGACCGTAATGCCAATGAGCCATTGCTCGGGATGCGAGAAGATGATGATTGGATTCTATATTCAGCATCCATAGATGACGACAAGCTCAGAAATAATCTTTGCGAAAAACTATGGTACTCTGCGAGTCAAGATAATCCAAACCTAGAACAAGCAACGGGCGTAGAAGCAAAGTGGACAGAAGTTATAGATAACGACGAATATAAGGGACTATACGCGCTAACTACTACGATAGACGAGAAAACGCTAGGAATCAAAAAGAATAGTTACGGGAACTACAGCAACTACATTATTAAAAAGAATTACCCTTGGAAAGAAATTATTATCGACGGGATCGACAACAAAGAAAAATACCCAGATATTGAGCATGCTCAATACGAGCTAAAAACCAGCAAAATAGCGGATAAAGAGGAAGCTGAAAATAAAATACGCACCTACCTATATAAGACATTTATTCTGAAAGACGTTAATTACATAAAAGAGAATACCGAAATAATTTCGCTAATAGATATGTCATTATTTGCTAATATGACAATGGATTATGATAAATTTGCCGCGGAAAATGACGAAACGGGAGATTATAAAAACACATATCTTGCGAATCTAGAAACAAATAACGGAGAAAAATTCGTTTATATTCCATGGGATTTTGATGCAACATGGGGTATAAGCTGGGATTATAAACCATATCATGCGCCGCCAAATTCTCAAATAAGCGATAAATCGTTTATAAGCTCTACGCTAAGAGATAACGATAGCGCATACAAGCAAAAAGAAACTGAAAGATATGCTCGCTTAAGGAATAAACAGTGGTCGAACGAAAAACTAGAACAAATCATAAACGAACAAGAGAAAGACATATTTAAATCCGGAGCATACAATAGAGATTATGCTGCATGGCATAAAAAAACAGACGCCGAAAATAAAAACAAAAATAATAATTTAGATATTTTCAAAACATATGCCTTCAAGCGCTTAGAGTATATGGATTACTGGTATGGACTCCGTGAAGACGAACCAGAACCACTGGACGAAAACTGGCTCAATAGCGTAGCCGAATAACCTTGCAATAATAGTCAAAAAGCGCTATAATAACTAGCGTTGCCTATAGAGATAGCCCGTAAGGGCTATAGTTATTTTCCAAAAAAACTAAGGGGGTTAACGAAGGATGAAAGAAGAAACGTATACCGAAGTCTTATGTGGGGCTTCAGAAGAATTACTTCATGCATTGAACGATACGCCACAGAGATACATCCCTACTAATATTCAAGGATGTATGATGGATCTCAGGAAAGCGCTCGAAAGCAAAAGAGCCGAAAAGATAGCAATCACTTCGGAAAAAATCGAAGATGAAGCAGGAGAATTAGTTGACGAGTTAAACGGTATTTCAGGCAACATGCCGGCATATATAATCAGATACGTCAGGAATCTTCATACAATTATTGCTAAGCGCGGTCTTGCATCCTAATAAAATTGCGTCGCTAGAACAAGCGGCGCTTTTTCATGCATGATGATACGGGCGACCGTCGTGAATCTCTTGAGCTCGATAAATCTGTTCCGTAAGCATTAAGCGGCAAATTTGATGCGGAAATACTAGTTTCGAAAAACTCCAAACAAGATTTGCGCGATTGACTAATTCGTCAGGGAAGTGACCAAAAGCGCCGCCAAGCACAAAAACTACTTCGCGCCCCGAAAATAGAGGAGCAGAAATCGCTCGAGATAATTCCGGCGAATCAAGAATCTTACCATGCTCGTCGAGCAACACAACAAAACTATCTGACGGCAAGCGCAAAACCCGCTCGGCAAGTCTTTCTTCATCGATAAAATCCCAGCTCATAGTAAACGGCTTGCGTAAACGCTTCTCATATTCAGCACAAGCCTCAACGAGCCAACCATTAGATTTCTTTCCGCCAGCAATTATTCGAATCATATTGCATAATTTTAACATTTTTGGTATAATATCGGAAGTTACCAAAGACAGTGGCGGTGTGTATCACTTAATTATGCCACCGAGGATTCTTAAATCTTTTGTCTAGATTGTTGGTGACGAGCCTTAACATTTTCTGGCAATAAAACTAATAACCAAAAGGAGATTTCTATCTATGGCAATTAGCAAAGATAAGAAACAACAATTGGTTGCCGACTTAAACGAGATTCTTTCCGATGCTAAGATGACCGTTTTTGCAAAATATCAGGGCCTCAGCGTCCAGGAAATGCAAGAACTTCGCGCCTTGGCTCGCGAAAGCGGCGTACAAATCAAGGTCGTCAAAAACCGTCTCGTCCGTGTTGCTATGGGCGAAATCGCGGCTTATAAAGACACCGATACTACAGCTCTCGAAGGTCAGCTTCTCTACGCTATCTCTAGCGAAGACGAAGTTGCCCCAGCACAGGTGCTTGCGAAATTCGCAAAAGAGCACACTATGCTCGAGCTCAAAGGTGCTTTCTCCGCTGATGGTAAGACCTTAAGCGAACAGGAAGTTCAGGATCTTTCCAAGCTTCCAAGCAAAGAGCAACTCATTGGACAGGTTGTCGACATGCTCCTCAGCCCAGTCAACGACGTTACGAATGGCCTTTCTGGCAATTTGCACGCCTTGCTCGATGGTGTCGCAGAAAAAGCGAACGCCTAAGTTTGCAATCTATTTATCAACCAATAATTTGTAAAGGAGTCAATCATGGCTGCTGATGTTAAGAAAATCGCAGAGGAATTGGTTAAGCTCACCGTCCTCGAAGTTAACGAGCTAAAGAACGTCCTCAAGGACGAATATGGCATTGAGCCAGCTGCTGCTGTCGCTGCTGTTGCAGCTGCTCCAGCTGATGGTGGTGCCGCTGCTGCTGACGAAAAGAGCGAATACAACGTCGTTCTTAAGGACGCAGGTGCACAGAAGATCGCTGTCATTAAGGCAGTTAAGGAAGCTACCGGTCTTGGTCTCGGCGAAGCTAAAGCTATCGTCGACGCTGGTGGTGTCGTTAAAGAGAAAGTTGCTAAGGACGAAGCAGAAGCCCTCAAGAAGGCTCTCGAAGAAGCCGGCGCAACCGTCGAACTCGCTTAAGTTCAATCAAAATCAAAGCCAGAAAATGTTACAAATTGAAGCCCGCTGGGGCTTCTTTTTGTTGTTATATATTCTTGACGAATTAGCAATAATCTATTATAATAACAGATAGTAATCCTTTATGCTCGTTGAAAGGTGGTGATTATGTGTTCGATATAAAAGAAGTACTATTTGATTTCGTAGGTCAAAAAGTAACCAAAGTAGACGGCTCAAACTACATAGTAGAACTAGAACACGGAGCAAGATATCTAATCGACTTCAGGCACAACAGACAATTCTTTTTAGTAATGTCCGACCAATCAATACGCTGCGTAAATTCAACTTATTATGGAGCAATCTTAATAATCCGCGACAAGTTCTCGAAGAAAATCGAGTTCGAAGACGAATTATTTATCGCAGGACACTACGTAATTCTAAATGACCGCGTAGATGAAGAGTTTATTAGCTACTTCGGCAAACAAGGTGACATTATCCGCGCAGAGGAATTTGCAGACGACAACAAATTGTATAGACATCTCCAGAAGCGCTATATGGACAAATGGCTCGACGAGAGAGAAAAATGGAATGGTCATTTCGAGGAGTACAAAGAAAACAGATCGACTATCAGTTATGCGAATGGACAAATATTAATATCGAGCTAGGATTACAGCCCCGCATTATGCGGGGCTTTCTTATACGAAAAATTAATAAACATAAGAGAAATGTCAATGGTAAAAAATACAACAAATTTCACACGACCACTGTTTTTTGTGTGGAAAAACCAAATAAATTACAAGTTGACACGTGCGGCTAAAAAATATATCATATAATTAATAAAACTAACAGACAGGGATGCGAGGTATGTCTGAATTACCAGAAAAACAAATAAAAAGACTACGAAGCCTTTTGACCGAAGCAGAGACTAATCTTTCTGCTGCGAAAGAATTATTAACTTCAATGCTTGGCGACGGTGATATTATTACCGCTCCATCCAGCACAATTACCGAGAGCCCAGAGGGCAAAGTCATCGAGGGCGTATTCGATGGCCAGATTATGATTGGCCCAGACGGCAAGAATTATCCAGTTCCGGCCAACTATGCAAGCAAATCGAAACTCGTCGAAGGTGATATCCTAAAGCTCACAATCGGCGACAATGGCAAATTCCTTTACAAGCAGATTGGTCCAGTCGAACGCAAAACCGTTATCGGCACACTTACTAGCCACGACGATCAATATTTTGTCGAAGTTAATGGTAAGGAATATAAGATTCTTTATGCATCTGTCACTTATTTCCGCATTAAGGTAGGCGATCAGGTCACCGTGATCATTCCAGCCGACAACGCAGATGCTACTTGGGCAGCAGTCGAAGCAAGTCTTTAATCAAGCAATAAAAAAACGACCTCACAGGAGGTCGTTTTTTATATGTTCGCTAAATATACTGTCGAGGTATAAACCATTACAAAACAAAAGAACAGCGAAGATAGCGCCACCATCGAAAGCGATAGCACTAAGTCGCGCGGTTTCGAGCGGAACTTCACAAGATTTAAAATCGCAAGCAACATCGCAGAAGCGGCAATAAGCGGAGTTGCAAAAACAATCGTATAATTTACGTCGTCCCAACCACCATGGAATAATAAAGAGAGTTCAAAGAAAACCGAAATAAAAGCTACTGCAACCAAACAGAGCGTAAACACATGAGTGATATGTCGTTTTTCACGAATGCTAATTTTTGTTTTTGCCATAAGCTCTTTATATCTTATCAGAAAAAACTAGAAAATGAAAGTGCTTATGCTAAAATAAAAGTAATATTAACCTGAAAGGGGAATTGAATGAATAGTATCAAAAAATACATCGCCGAATTCATCGGCACCGCTATTCTGGTGCTCTTCGGCTGCGGCACCGCTGTTGTTACCGGCGGCAATATAATATTAACTTCGCTTGCCTTTGGTCTTGCCATTGTAGCTGGCGCATATGCAATTGGAGACATTTCTGGCTGTCATGTTAATCCAGCCGTATCTCTAGCGATGTTTATCAATAAAAAACTCTCGCTCAAAGATTTTGGTGGCTACGTGCTAGCGCAGATCGCTGGCGCATTTGCAGGCTCAGGTCTCCTGTATGCAATTTTAAGCTGCACAAATCTAGGCACTAAAGCCCTCGGCGCGAACGGTTTTGACAACGCAAGTGCAGTAGGCTTGAACCTTACTGGCGCAATACTCGTCGAATTAATCTTAACCTACGTTTTCGTATACGTAATCTTGGGTGTCACTGCAAAAACAGAACGCGCACATCTTGCCGGCATCGTTATTGCGCTTGCTTTAACATTCGTACATATCATCGGCATCAATCTAACCGGCACATCAGTAAACCCAGCTCGTTCACTCGCACCAGCTGTACTTCTCGGCGGCGAAGCGCTAAACCAGGTTTGGGTGTTCATCCTCGTACCATTCGTTGGCGCGGCCGCAGCAGCCTATACTTTCATGCTTCTCAATAAAGACTGCGACAAAAAACCAGCCAAAAAATCTAAAAAATAATACAACTATAAGACAAAGCTGCCCCAAATCTTAAATCTTATTAGGGAGCTCGCGCAGGTCACGACCGAGCGCGAGTCGCGAAGTACCCGTAACGACGGGCCACTTCGACGACGTTCTCCCTAACAAGACTTAAGTTTGGGGCATTTTTTGCGTTATAATTATATTATGAAAGCGTTGTATAGGCGGTATCGCCCCCGCTCGCTATCGGAGGTCATCGGACAAGAGCAAATTACAACCGTGCTTGAGAAATCTCTCAAAAACCACAAGATTTCGCACGCATATCTTTTTATTGGCCCCCGCGGCACCGGCAAAACATCCGTCGCGCGCATTCTTGCTCACGAGATTAACGGTTTTAAATACGAACTCGAAGATGACTATCTGGATATTATCGAAATTGACGCCGCAAGCAATACTGGCGTTGATAATATTCGTGACTTAAGAGAGAAAGCGATCATCGCTCCAACAAAAGGGAAGTTCAAAGTCTATATTATCGACGAAGTTCATATGCTCAGTAAATCAGCATTCAATGCACTCCTTAAAACCCTTGAAGAACCACCAGAACATGTCATTTTTATTATGGCAACAACTGACGCCCATAAAGTGCCAGTTACAATTACGAGCCGCAGCCAAGTTTACACATTTAAACTAGCCGATCCTAGCACAATGTTCGAACATCTAAAAGATATTGCAAAGAAAGAAAAGATCAATATCGACGACGAGGCGCTCAAGATTGTCGTCAAACGCGGCGGCGGCTCTTATCGCGACTCACTTTCACTTCTCGACCAAATCTCAACCATCAGCGACGACAAAATAACCGCCAAATTACTCACCAGTGCGCTCGGCCTTCCACAGGAAGCTTGTATTGCTGCGCTACTGGACGCCTACAAGGCTAGCGACCTTGCTACGATTCGCAACCATCTTACCGACCTAGCGAATACCGGCATAAAAGCGCAAGTTGTAGCAAACGAATTAATCGATAATATCGTCGCAAATCCAGAGCCAGAGTTACTACCGCTTCTCGATAAATTAATCGACGTTGAACGATCAAACAATCCGTCCGCAAAACTTTTACTCGCACTCTGCAATACTCAAAATAATGTCGTAATGCCACGTCAGATCGTTCGGCCACCAGTCGTCCAAACCGCGTCAGCGCCAATACCAGCAATGCCAAAAGAGCCCGAAAAGACCGCTGAAGCAAAATCAGAGCCGAAGCCCGAACCGATCTCTGCCGACGCCAACGCCGAAGAAATCTGGAAAAAAATTATCGAACACGTCGCAGAGAAACATCCATTTATTACGTCAGATATCATTAATTCAAAATACACTCTAAAAGACAAAACCCTTACCATTTACACCGGCAACTACGTCAAAGCGAAGAACATCGATAAACGCCGTGCTACAATTACCGAAATTCTGCCAGAAGATATCACTTTGGAAATTAGTAAAGAAAAATTAGCTACTGATCCAGAAGTAGCAAACATTGCCGCTATTATGGGCGGCGGAGAGGAGATAGAAATCAATGTCTGAAAAAGAAAATGCAGCCGAACGTGTCACTCCACAGAATCTTGATGCCGAAAAATCACTCCTTGGCGCTATTTTGATTTCCGAAGAATCGCTCCCAGATATCACTGAAATTGTCAAACCTAAGGATTTCTACGACGAGCGCAACCAGCATATCTATTCCGCAATGTGGAATCTCTACGAACATCATCGCCCAGTCGATCTTCTTACCGTAAAATCCGAATTAAAGGCCAAAAAACTCACCCAGAAAGCTGGTGGCTCCGCCTATCTTTCCGAACTATCCGGCTACGTCCCAACTGCCGCTCATGCCACTGCATATGCTGAAATCGTCAAAGAAGCCGCTATTCGACGCCGCCTCATTAGTGCGGCCGCAAAAATCAATGAGCAAGCCTATAAAGAAGATAGTGAAACAGTCGAGGTTTTAAGTGAGGCAGAGAAGCTACTCTTTGACGTATCCGACCAGACTACGCGCACAGATGCCGAATTCATCGGCGACCTCCTTTCCGAGACTTTCGATCGTCTCGAGCAGCTAAGCGAAAGTAAAGGATCGATTGCCGGATATAAGACTGGTTATCCAGACCTAGATAAAAAGACCGCTGGTTTCCATAAATCCGACCTGATCATCCTTGCCGCCCGTCCAGCAATGGGTAAAACCGCTCTGGCGCTCAATCTTGCTCGCAACGTCGCTGCGATCAATAAAAAAGCCGTACTCATATTCTCGCTCGAGATGAGCAAAAACCAGCTTATTAACCGTATGCTCGCCGATGCGTCTGGCGTCAGCTCGTTCAAACTCGATAGCGGCGGCTTCGTCGATGACGATTTCCAGAAAATCTCCGAGGCGATGGCCGAATTGTCAGAAGAGCAAATCTATA